>NZ_BAABVU010000011.1:0-56800 GCF_040369555.1 Apilactobacillus pseudapinorum | reverse complement strand
AAGAAATTCCTGCTGAATACGACATCGTTATCGAAGCCGTAGGTCAACCAGCTACTCAAGAACAAGCTATCGAAGCAACTGTTAAAGGTGCTCAAGTATTAATGTTCGGTGTAGGTGCTCCTGATCAAAAATTCAGCATGAACACTTACGAAGTATTCAAGAAACAATTAACTATCCAAGGTGCCTTCATTAACCCTAACTCATTTGAAGACGCAATTGCTTTACTACAAAGTGGTAAGGTTAACGTTGAAAAGATCATCGACAACGTCATCTCACTAGAAGATGTTGAAAGTGTTCTAGACGGTACTTCAAACCTAACTGGTAAATGTGTGGTTAAGGTTTCTGACTAATCATTTTTTGGAGGCTTTATTATGGCTTTAAACGACTACTTCGATGGTTTACAACACGTTGGTATTCCATCAAAAGACTTAGACAAAACTATTGAATTCTACAAATCACTTGGCTTTGAACAAGCTGGTTTATTCCACAACGGTGATAACCGTTGTGCCTTCATGAGATACGGTAATTTAACTGTTGAAACATGGGAAGGCGATCCAGTTGCTATGGAAAATGGTTCAATCAACCACATTTCTATGAACTGTACTGATGTTGACAAGGCTTTCGAAGCTGCTAAAGAACAAGGCTTCGATGTCTTAGATGACGAAATCCAATCAATTCCATCATTCTGGGATAACGGTATTCGTTTCTTCAATATTCAAGGTCCTAATCACGAAAAGATCGAATTCTGCCAAATTATTAAATAATCTAACTTAATCGATCAAAAAGACCCAAGCATTCGCTTGGGTCTTTTTTATTCTATATTTAATATCGCATCAAAAACTGATTGTGGTAATTGGACTGCATCTGCAGCACTCTTTCGTTTATTCAAACTTTGGCGACGTAATAGTGCTTGCTTCTTAGAAACACTTTTCGCATCCCCACTAACCGCAGCATTCTTTCTCAACGGTGGAACATCGACTCTCGCAACAACTCTTCCTTCAATATATCCTTGCACAGGCATTGGATAAAGGCGACGCGGAATCACGTATTTTAGCTGATGCACGATTTCTTGTGCTAAATCAAATGCATTTTGACGATGAGCTAAGAACGTTAATTCCTCTACTGGAGCGTAATTGACATCAATCGTAATCTTAACAATATCAGATGGTTGATAGGAATCAAAGCTACTATCATAGGTCGCAAACCCATGTGAAATGGACTTTAATTGGTTAAAAAAGTTAAATGCGATTTCAGCCAATGGTACATGATAAGTTAATCTCACCATTTGATTATGATTATCCATATTTAATAAAACACCACGATGTTTGGTTACAAGTGCCATAATATCGTTTACGGAGTCACTAGGCGTTTCGATAATCATTTGGTTGATTGGTTCTTCAACCACCTTTAAATCAGAAAAATCCGGTAAATCACTAGGATTATTAATCGTCTTAAACTCCGCATCCTTAGTTGATGTATAGCGATAGTTAACGTTTGGTGCCGTCACGATTACTTCCATACCAAAATCATTAACTAATCTTTCACGGACGATTTGTAAATGAAACATCCCTAAAAAGCCACAACGATAGCCCATCCCTAATGATTCAGAAACGTGTTCGACCATTTCAATTGATGAATCATTTAGCTTTAGTTTAGCCATCGCACTGCTTAAGTCCTTAAAATCAGCATCCTTAGGATAAATTCCCGCAAAGACAACTGCGCTCGCTGGTTGATATCCTGCCACTGCAGAACTGGTTTTATTAGCAACCGTGGTGATAGTATCACCAACTCTCACTTCGCTTGGATCTTTAATTCCAGTAATAATATAACCAATATCTCCTGGATTTAACTGGTCTTGCGGTACTAATTGCGGGTTAAAAATCCCGATTTCATTACCTTCAAACTTAACGTTTTGATTCATAAATAAGAGCTTGTCATTGGTGTTAACCTGACCATCAATGATTCTAACGTATGCGACTACTCCTTGATATGCATCATAATGAGAATCAAATACCAACGCCTTTAGTGGTTGGTTCACATCCCCTATGGGACTCGGAATATCATTAACAATAGATTCTAAAACTTCATCGACATGATAGCCTGTCTTAGCTGAAATGTGAATGATGTTTTTTTCTAAAAACAATTCATCCAATTCATATAATTGTTGTTCACACATATCAACTTGGGCATTTTGATTATCGACTTTATTGATCACTGGAATAATCACTAAATTATTGTCTTTAGCAATCCGATAGTTAGCAACCGTTTGTGCTTGAACTCCCTTGGTTGCATCTACCAATAAAATAACACCATCGCTGGCTGATAAGCTTTTTTCGACTTCATAATGAAAATCGACATGTCCCGGGGTATCAATCAAATTTAATTCATATTGATTGCCATCTTTGGCATGATAAATATTTCGCACCGTTTTAGAACGGACGGTAACCCCATGGTCTTGTTCGACCTTCATGTCATCCAATACTTGTTCTTGATGATTTCGAAAATCATAAGTATCTGTCATTTTCATAATTTGATCTGCTAATGTTGATTTCCCATGATCGATATGGGCAACGATGGAAAAATTACGAATTAAATTTTGTTTCATTTTAAGACTCCTTTAGTTTTAAAAAGAGACCTGTCAAATAACAATCAAATGTCGTTAAAGCATCATCCTTAATACTGACAGTGAAATCAGATAAGTCATTATTAATTGGTTGTTGATTAAATGAATCTAATTCTGACAAATTAATCAGACCGCTAACGATGCTACTTTGGACTATAAAGATTTTATTTGCCATTGTGACACTGATTTCAGCAAATAAATCGTGAATATCAGTCGCTAATCTCTCGTGAATTTGGTATAAATCTTTGCGACCTTGAATGGTTTCTTCCATTGACGCCTTACCTTCTAGAATTGGACCACGTAATGCGTTTAACTTGATGAGTGTTAAATGATTATCGATCAAGTCTTCGGTGTTACGTAATAAGAAAGTCTTTAAACCATTCAAATCACTGATTTTATTTTCATTAAATTGGTTAATTGTTTTCGTGAAAAATTCTTGATATCCGACCAACAAAAGATGCATAAAAATATTTTCTTTGGTTTTAAAATAATTAAATACAGTTCCTTTTGCGACACCACTGCGGGTGGCAATTGAATTGATCGAGATATCATAAAAATTAGTTTCAGCAAACATTTTTAATGCTGTATTAGCAATTAATGCTTGTTTTCGTTGCTTTTGATCTGCGGTTTTAATGTTCATAGTAAACTCCTATTATTCTAAACTGACCATTGGTCATTATTGTATAAGATAAGTTCTAAAATTGCAATAAAAAAAGCCCAACCATCCAATGTGGTGAGCTTTTATTTGTTATTAACATTTGGCTTAACTTCTTTTGAGTGATGTTTAGTAGTGGTCTTTGAAACTTTCTTATAACCGTTCAACTTAGTTTTCTTGATTTTAGCTGTTGGTTTAACAGTATATGTCTTTTGTTTATGTTGAACTATCTTTTTACCGGTAACAACTGACTTAGCTTTAGTTACTTTTTTAGTCTTGGGCTTGGTAACTCGATTAAATTTCGTCGTGGTTCTTTGGACTGCGGTAGTGGTTTTAGCATGTTTAGCTACCTTAGCGTGTCTCGCCACTTTCGCATGCTTTGCAACATACTTAGTGGCGACGTGCTTAGCCGCTACCACTTTTTTCGCAGGCGCTTTCTTAGTAACCTTAAGCGCATTTTGACGAGTCTTGGCAACTTGCTTAGGCTTATAATTTAAATTACTGTAACTAACCTTTGGCTTATGTTTGACTGCGGTGGTCTTGGTAACTACTCGTTTGGTTGTCTTCTTAACTTGATAAGTAGCTGGTTTAGCACTAGTCGTTTTCTTCTTTAGAGTGTGTACCACAGCGGTATGCTTAACCGCTTTTTTTGCCGTCTTCTTTACACGACTAGTTGTCCCAGTCCAAAAAGTAATCTTTTTAGCACCAACTGGGATTGTGTCAGCATCCAGTTTTTTCCCTAATGCGTTACTTTGATACTTATCAGTATATTGCCATAGATCATAGTTGTAACTTGGGTTTGGCATATACTTATTGTAGCTAGCCAACCACACCGCACTATATGATTTCAAGGTATTCGCATTAAAACGATCTAACATTGATTGAGAACCATACAAAATAACAGGACGTTTAGTTAGTCCCTTCATTTGAACTGCCCAACTGACCGCTGACTGGTCAGACGCATTAGTGTATTTAGTTTCAAAATCATTAACATAAAATTTCGCTCTAGGTGCTAAACTATATAGTCTTTGTGCTTCTTGTTGCGCTTGTTGAACATTAGTATAACGACTAAAACTATAAACACCATATGGCAAGTTATACTTTTCCATCAATCGAATATTATTATCGACTTGTGGGTCGTGATATTGACCATCTTGAATTCGTAAAATCACAAATTTAACTTCACTTTTCAGATTAATCACTTGTTGATCAGTTAATCGACCTTGATACTCAGAAATATCATATGCGACCGGTGTATACGGTTTAAAAGTCTGGGTATCATCAGCATTGGCCTTCACTGCGTTAGCACTTAACGCAATTGTGGTTCCTAATGCCGCAGAAAATAAGATGTTTTTGATTTTATTTCCACTACTCATTACTCTATCTCTTTTCTAAACTCTCTCATTTATGTAAAACAAAACCAGGCTCTCATAACCTGGTTTTTCTCACTATTTAAGTGATGTTGCCATCTTCAATGCGATATCTACAGTATTTGCTTTTACTGAGTATACGTCATTACCGTTTTGCCAAGTAATCGTTGCAGTGTTATCAATGTTAACACTGATACTTCCGTACTTGTTAGGAATTGGAAGTTGGTAATTTTGAATAAATGCAACTACATCTTTTCCTTGCTTAGTTGCTAAACCTTCAGTCTTACCGAAGTTACTACCATGAGTTAATAATGACCAGTTACCGAAGTTAGCTTGGATATATTCTTGGCCAGCTCCTCTATCTGAGTAACCTGTAATATTGCTACCTAAATCAACCTTTGGTAAACCAGTTACATTATTTGATGATTCATAGCCAACTTGTTGCATTGCAGCACTATCTGAACCGTAAGTATGCTTAGTATATGTTGCATATGTCTTACCATTTGAAATGTAACTAATAGTGAAGTTATCTTTATCACCGTCTACTTTTGTGTCAACTGACTTATTTTCATCAATACCATTGTTTTGAGGTAATTTTTCATCGCCCAATTTATTTGAAATTTTATCTGAGCTTGATGAATTAACCTTACTACTTTGTTCACTGGATGAACTTGAGCTAGCTTGGTCACTATTTTTTTGTCCACATGCAGTTAGTACTAAACCTAATACTGCGATTGCTGGTAAAATTTTCTTCCATGCTTTCATAATTATCGGACATCTCCTTAAATAAAACTATTTGAGCTTAGTATAACAAAAATTAAACATTAAATTCATAAAGTTTTTGTTAAATTCTTGTTACTTTATCATAAACTACCGCAACAATATAAATTATCGTTTCGATTGTTGCAATAAAGAAACTGACGGGTAGATTTGTTTGATAACTTAAGTATAAACCAAACCAAGTTCCAATTAAAGAAAAGACAAACGTTAAAATCGTCATTGATTTAATACTATGCGTAAAGTAGCGTGCTGATGAGGCTGGAATTGTTAATAACGCAAATATCAAAAGTGACCCCACTATCTGTGCTGTCACACTAACGGTACATGCTAATAAGATCAAAAAGATAACTGAGACGAACGTATTGGAACGTGAGTTAAACGAAGCCCCAACGTTATCAAATGAATTATATTTTAATTTTCGGTAAATTAAAGTCGTGATAATAATAATTGAAACACTTAATCCTACAAGGGTTTGAACGTTGCCTAAACTAATTCCAACAATGCTACCAAATAAAATATTGGTAGCATAACTGGATTGTGTATTCGCTAAAGATAGGAATAAAATTCCCAATCCAATAAAGAAAACCGAGAACACACTAATTGATGATTCACGGCGACTAACTCTAGAACCCACCGTTCCAATCATTAAAGAACTTAAAATCGTGAATAATAACATTCCGATTATCGGATTAGTGCCTAAGAAGACCCCAAAAGACGCCCCAGAAAAACTAATTTCAGATAGGGTGTGGGTGAAAAAGGCGGTCTTTCTGGCGACAACGAAGACACCCATTAATCCACATAAGATTGAGATGAAAAAACTAGCGATAAATGCATATTGCATGAATGGATAACTAAACATTTCTAACATTCTCTAGACCTCCTTCACGCGATTAATATGACCAGTTTGATTAGCGATATTTAAATCGTAATCACCATATTCTTTTACTAAAACTGGATCGTGAGTAATAAAAATCGCAGCTGCATCAGTTTGTTTGATGACATTTTTAACAGCATCTAGTAGAACAAACTTTGCTTCCTTATCCAAACTAGCGGTACTTTCGTCTAGGATAAATAACTTGGGTTGTGATACCAGTGCTTGTGCTAAGTAGACACGTTGTTGTTCACCACCAGAGCAACTGCCTAATGGCGTATTGGCTAAATCACTTAAATTAGTCATTTCGATGACGCGTTGCACTTGTTGTTTTTCTCTTTTAGTTAACCATGGTAGCCATGATTTTTGTAGTCCCAAACCGATAAAATCAAAGACAGTCAATGGATAATCATCATCAATTTGTCTTAATTGTGGAATATATTGCATTTCACTTCGCTTAATTTGTGCTTTTACGTGTTCATTTTTATTAAATTGTTTTAAAATAGTCTTTATCAAAGTCGTCTTACCAACACCATTTTCACCTGTGATACATGTCAGTGTGGATGGTAAAATATCGAATGATAAATCATGAATTAATGAACGATCTTTCAAGTTAACGTCTAGGTGGCTAATTGAAAGTAGTGCATTGGATTCGTTATTCATAATTAATCCTCGCAATCTTTAGGTTATTTATCTATACATTGTAGTCTCATTAATGAAACAATCAAACATCAGATATATATTAAAATTTGTTATATAATTGATTTTAACATACATTACATAATCGAGGTGGAAAATTTGATCAATAATATTATAGAAAGATTGAAAAAGACACCTAGAAAAAAATTAATTTATCGAATCATTGTGGTGTTTATCTTAATCTTAATGCTAACAATTGAATTTACGCGCTTTCTTGCGTGGCCCAAAGTAGAAGCCAAAAACTTATTTATGAGAAATAACCCCAATGATGAATCACATATTATAACCGCAATCCCCCATGGAAAGAGAGTAAAAGTGATTAAACAAAATCACAACTGGTGGTACATAAAATATAATAATGAACATGGTTGGATTCCTGGATGGTTAGTATCAGTTAATGGTTATAATTCCAAAGGAGCAAATCAATTGGCGCAAAAGACAATCGTCATTGATCCTGGTCATGGTGGCGGCGACTCTGGTACTTTATCCATGGATCAAAAGGATATGGAAAAAACATATACTTTATTAACCGCTAAAAAGGTGGCTGCACAATTAAAACAAAAACACGTGAACGTCATCATAACTAGAACCTCTGACCACTATGTTACGCTTAAAAAACGAACGCAAATTGCGCAATCTGCACATGCTGACCTCTTTATTAGTTTTCATTTCAATTCAGATAACGGTATGGGACAGGCCAGCGGATACGGGGTATATAAGTATTACTCAGACGCTGACAAGGTCGCCGATACAATTAACGATGGCTTAAATAACCTCCCCGTTAGCAGTCGTGGCGTTTCCATCGGTAATTATTATGTTCTTCGTGACAATAACCGCCCGGCCATTTTATGCGAAATGGGATTTATGGACAGTAGTCATGATTTGAAATATATTAAATCCAGTTCATACCAACAATCAGTTGCTAAAGATATTGCAAAATCTTTAGCTAAATATTTCAACAACTAAAAATACGATTAATTATAGTCGTATTTTTTATTGTCTTGTTAAGAAAATCTTAATCTTTTTTTAGTAAAATGCTAATGTATTATTATAATTTTTCAATTATAATTAAATACAATTTATTCGTTACAAATTAGTTAAAATGTAAGGAGGCGCAAAAAATGAAGCATCCCAACATAATCCGTTCAGTGATTCTCACAATTATTGGAATTTCTATCGGTTTTATTGCTGAGTTGGTGTTAACTTTTTTATTTTCATTGGCAAACAAAAGTTTAATAGGTCCTAAAGTTTATTTTATTGCGTCAATCTTATCATTATCAATTGTTAGTGTTATATTGCTATATCTTTACTTAAAAGTAGTTAGGAAATATCCTTATAAGTATAATTATCGGTATTTAACCAGTTTTTTGCTATTCGATGTTTCAATTGTTCTAGGTGGATTCATAGGAAAAGGTATTTTATAAAGGCTGAAAATATTTCAGTCTTTTTTATTGCTGTTTTTTAAGAATTTATTAAATCCGCGGAATTAAACTGAATTATAAAGTCATTTTCTTTATAATTGAAATATTGAATTTTCAGGAGGATTAGGTATGTATAAGTTTTACAAATCCATCATTATTATTATTTTTCTAACAATGAGCGTCGTTTTAAGTGTAGTCACGGTTCAAGCCAATAATATCAAGCCTAAATACAATCGTAGTTGGACAAACCATCTCGCCAGTGCCGGATACGCTTATAAAATTCCTGGAAAGAAAGATACATACCGTGTAATTGAAGTAAAAAGTATAAGAAACGGCGCCACTGCTTTAATTCAAAGTAAGCAAACTAGGAGGAAAAGATGGGTTAATCCAATCACAACTTTTTACAACATTAACGTTAATAAAAAAGCACTCAAAAATTTAATCAATGCTGAATTAAAGGTTATCAATGAACCCGATTCTAAACGTGCAAATCAAAAATTAGAGCAAGTCCAAAAAATTGCTAAAAAGCTAAAAGGCAATAATAAGGAAATTGCCAATCAATCCATTAAACAACTTAAAAATAGAATCAAGAATCCAGTTTACGCTAATATTCCAGCACTATTAGTTGGAACATACCCTGGAAAAATTAGATAAAAGTCCGAAACCGGGCTTTTTTTGTTTGCTTTTATCGCATCTATAACAGCAAATTTAAAAAGCATTAACATATTTCTAATCTAATTTTAATAATTATGGTATAATCTAATCATTCCATAAGTTTAGGAGGTGGAATATGCCACTTAAAGTAACTAATGCCAATATTGGCTATGATCATCAAGTAGTGGTTAAAGACTTGAATTTTTCGATTCAAAAGGGTGACTTTATTGCATTAATCGGACCGAATGGTGCCGGTAAATCAACACTATTGAAATCATTAATTGGGGTTTTACCAATAATTGATGGCGAAATTAATTGGGCGGACTTTAATGCTGATAATCCATTTAGGATTACCGGATTCAGTCCACAGACACAGATTATCGATTGGTTTACAACAGCATTCGATAATATTTTACAAGGGCCGCTATTAGCTGGATTTAGTTTTCACGAATCTAAAGAATTCGCCAAACAAGCCGCTAATTTGTTAGACATTGACAACTTATTAGACAAACCCGTCGATCATTTATCTGGTGGTCAACAACAACGAATTCAAATTGCCCGTGAAATTGCTCGTCAACCACATATTTACATCTTAGATGAACCGACTACTGGTTTGGATGTTGAGTCATCAGAAAAACTATTCCAATATCTAAAAGAACGTTCAGATAATGGTAATTTAGTGATTGCCTCTTCACATGACTTAACACTATTAGATGAATATGTAGATAAAGTCTTATTTATTGATCACAATCAACAAATATTCTTTGGTTCATTAAAAGAATTCACTGCTAACGCGAGTCTAAGAGAAACTTACTTAAAGGAGCGTGATAAGCATGAATCCTAGTACATTTAGACATCATTCATTAGGGTTAAAATCAATTCTAATCGTTGCTAACAACGAATGGCGCGCATTTACAACAAATAAGGGAGTCTTAGTTTCAATGTTAATGCAACCAGTAATGATGTATGGACTGTTAGTTTTAGCATTGAGCACTAATATTTCTTCAGTTAAATACGCAGGACACGTGATTCCATATAATCAATACGCATTGATCGGAATTTTGGCTTTCTTTATGACTACGCAAATGTCACAAGCCATGTATCGTGCCACAGTCGATAAGCAATATGGCTTATTAGCCATTAAGTTCTTAAACGGGGTGCAACCTTGGCAATACCTATGCGGTATGAGCCTTTTCCCATCACTTGGATTTATTTTCCAATCAATTATTCTATTTATATTAGGAATTCTTTCTAGTGGGATTTATAACGTTGTTTATTACTTTATCGCATTAGTTTTTGCTTTAATCATTTTAGAGTTTTGGTCATCACTGGGAATTTTAATAAGTACTAAAATTTCTTCATACCAAAAAAGAGACTTGATTATTACTCTCGTTTTCATCCCCGTCTCATATGCGGCACCAACGCTATACGTATTACCACATCATGCACCACTATTATTAAAGATGCTTACTAGTATCAATCCACTTACATATCAATTAAACGCTATAAGAAGTATTGCATATGGTAATTTCAATATTACCAGCATCGGGATTGGCGTTTTGATCACCATCGTAATGATTGTTGCTACACAGATCATTTTAAACCGAATGCAATTAACTTTATCTGAAAGATAATCTAAAAAAACCTGATTTTAATCAGGTTTTTTTATTATTCATAATTATGTCTATTAATTTTAAATAGTAATAATTTAAAATTATATAGACAAATTAACAAAAATTATTGGGAAAATGTGCTTACTTTCATAAATTATTCTTAAGAAAATTAAACAATTATTAAATAATCTGATAAGTTACTAAATTTGGACTATAATCAAAATTGATATCATCTCATTAGGGGGAAATATATCGTGGAACACAAAAATTCAAAAAGAATCAAGAACATGATTATTTTAGGACTATCAACTGGAATAATTTTTGAACTGATTGATATTTTTATTAAGGCTTTTTTTATTTCAAAAGATGTTTTAGATATCTATCAAACCATCTTTTTCGCTTCAGCAATTATTCTCGCCTTATTTATCTTTTATGAATCTTGTAAAAAGTTTTATCCACTCACAGACAAGCAATATCAAATTAGTCTAATAGTATTTGAATCTGGACTATTCCTGGGTTATTTAATTGATAGATTAATTTCCGCGATATTTAATCTGTAAATAAAAAAGAGACCTATCAAGGTCTCTTTTTTTAGTATAGTTTAATAATTGATACAGCGATTAACATTACAATCAATCCAATGTATTTCATTGCGCCAACTGGTTTTTTAGGTGAATTCAACAATCCGTACTTATCGACTAAAATACTACCAAACAAGTTACCTAATAGAACCAATACTACGGTAGTACCAGCACCAATTTGTGGACTTAAGAAGGCATTTGTTAACACAAAAATCGCTCCTAACACTCCACCTAACCAAATCCACCATGGATTCCCACTACCGATTGCATCAAATGTCTTTTTATAACTGTGGTCAACGCATCCTGTGATGATAAATAAAATAATCGTTCCCACTAAAAACGAGATAAAGGCTGCATGAATTGGAGAATTTAATACTACCCCTAAATGACCATTAACTGGAGCTTGAGAAGCCTGAAACATACCCGCAACAATTCCTAAAATTTGCCATGGTAGTTGTTTAGCCTTATCACTTTGATCACCATTTTTTCGATCCATTACTACCATCAAAATTCCCACAATCAGTAAAATAACCCCTAACAATCTTAAAAGGGTAAATCCATGGTATTCGGCATCAAACAAGCCAAAGTTATCAATAATCATCCCCATAATAATTTGGCCCGCAATTGGCATAATCACTGTTTGTACCGCTCCTAAATATGGAAAAATTAACACGTTGGTGGTTAATCCAATGACCCCAAAAACTCCACCTAACCAAATCCACATTGGTTGATGGGTAAATAAACTAGTGCTAAACAATAATGATTGCCCACTAATAACGGTAGCTAATAGTAATGCGACGGTTCCAATCGTAAAAGATAGCATTGATGCTAAAAATGGCGATCCACCGACTCTATTTTTCAAATTAGTATTCACTGAAGTTTGAATTGGCAATACCAATCCAGCTAATATCCCTAACCCAAATAACATTTTCGCGCCTCCTAAATATGTAAAAGAAAACCTCCCCAAAAGGGAGGCTTTTTATTTATATCCATTATACATGAATCGTTTATTTTCTTTTAAATTATGCTTATTACTTAGATAATTCCTTGAATGCTGGAATTGTCATCATAGTAATAAAACTGATTAGATATAGCACTGATAACATTGCCATAATTACTAACAATGAGTGGCTTTCCATCAACAAACCGATGATGGCTGGTGAGAATCCACCAATCGCACGTCCGAATCCCATGATGAAGTTGTTAGCTGTAGATCTAACTTCTGTTGGGTATAGACGGCTAATTACGGCACCATATCCACCATACATCCCGTTAGAGAAGAATCCTAACACTGTTGATGCAAATAATAGTGTAAAACCATTGAAAGCAAATGTAATCCCATAAACTGCCACTGAGGCAACTAATAGGAATAATCCAAACGCTTTTCTTGGGCCAATTTTATCTAAAATTGCACCGAATGTTAACATTCCAAAACTCATTCCAACAATCGTAACGATTGTCCATAGTGATGAACCAGAAACACTTAATCCAAGTTTCTTTTGCATAATTGATGGTAACCAATTAATTAACCCATAGTATCCAGCAATTTGCACAATTACCATGATGATTAAAGCAACAGTTTGATATGCTAACTTAGGAGTAGCAAATAACTTCTTTACAGATACCTTAGGACGTTTGCCAGTTTCCATTGTATCGACGAAATCTTGGCTTTCTGTAAGGTTCTTTCTAATCACGAAGGCAAAGAAGATAGGAATAATACCAATTAAGAATAGTGATCTCCAACCAAATGTTGGAATCATGATGGCTGCTAAAATAGCGGCTAGCATTGAACCAACTTGACCACCAATTGTGGTTAATGACACTGATTTTCCTAATTGTTTTTTCTTAAATGATTCGGCTACCATTGCAACACCTGAACCATATTCACCCCCGGCACCTAAGCCGACACAAAAACGTAAAATAGCAAAAGTAATGAAATTTTGGGCAAACATAATCCCTGCAGTTGAAATGGCGAAAATGAAAATGGTGTAAGTTAAAATTCTTACACGACCGAAACGATCAGCCAAAAGGCCAAATAAAATACCACCTATCAACGAACCAAAAGTAGTCACCGTAGAAAGCATTCCTGCGGCTGCCGTACTAATGTGTAAACCGATAATAATTGAAGACATTGCGAATGAAATGAATGAAATATCCATACTTTCTAGCATTTGTCCAATTGATGTCGATGCCAAAACCCATTTTTGGGTCTTATTCGTTGTAGCGTGGTCTTGCGTGTTTTCCATATTCAATTCCTCCAAAAAGAACGCTCGCTGACGTTCCTTATTTTTTTGACATATCTTTTAATAAGATATTTTATAAAATGATACGCTTAATATTTTTTTAATGCAACCTCATTTTTTTTGGGTTGCTTTATTTAAAAAAAAGCGTATATTGAAATCAACATATGATTTTAAATTAGTCCAGAGAGGCTAGTAAATCGACGAACGGAATAAGTGAACCCTAATTTGTCGTATAGTCCTCTTGGCTATACGATTTTTTTGTTGGAGGAAAACTTATGAAACCAGTATTCATTGCACTAGATTTCAAAAATAAGCAAACTGCAATCTCTTTTTTAGAACCTTTTGCAAACGTTGACCATCTTGCTGTCAAAGTTGGCATGGAATTGTTTTATAAAGAAGGCCCTAGCATTATTTACGAATTGAGAGACCTTGGCATTGAAGTCTTTTTAGACTTAAAGCTACACGATATTCCGCATACAGTACAACAGGCTGCCAAACAAATTAGCCAATTAGATGTTCAATACACCACGATTCATGCCTTGGGCGGCAGTAAAATGATTCAAGCAGCCAGAACCGGTCTAGACGACGGTGCTAAAACTAGCGGTCATATTGCTCCCAAATTATTGGCAGTCACTCAATTAACCTCCACTTCAAAAGAACAATTAAATCAAGAAGAACAAATTGAAGGTAAAATTACAGATTCCGTTGCCCACTTAGCGAATTTAGCTCATAACAACGGTGCGGATGGCGTGATTTGTTCAGCATTAGAAGATGAATTCATTCACCAACAAATAAATGCCGATTTTATCTGTATCAATCCCGGCATTCGTTTATTTAATAACAATCACGACGATCAACAAAGAGTGGTCACCCCAGAAAAAGCACGCCAATTAGGCACTTATGGGATTGTCGTCGGCCGTACCATCACCCAATCAGATGACCCAGTCAAAACATATCAAGACATTTACAACACGATTAACGGAGGGAATAACTAATGAATAATCAAAATCAAATCGCTTCAGACTTACTAAAAATTAACGCGGTAACCTTAGCACCTAACGACCCATTCACCTGGGCTTCTGGAATGAAAGCTCCCATTTATACCGATAATCGCATTACAATTAGTTTTACTGATGTGCGTAATCATATCGAAGCTGGTTTAGCCGAATTAATTCAAAATAAATTCCCAGAAGTAGACGTCATTGGTGGTGTCGCCACTGCCGGAATTCCACATGCTGCCATCGTCGCAGACAAGATGGACTTACCAATGATTTATGTCCGTTCCAAGCCAAAGGATCACGGTCGTGGAAAACAAATGGAAGGTAGTATTGACAAGCGTCAATCAATTGTTTTAATTGATGATTTATTATCAACTGGAAAGAGTGTTCTAAACGCTGCCAAAGCTTTAACTGACGATGGATACAACATCATTGGAGTGGTTGCAATCTTCTCATACGAATTACCTGACTGTCGTAAAAACTTTGCCGAAGCTGGCATTGATTTTGCAACCCTAACTAACTATTCAACCATTATTGAACAAGCGCAAAGTGAAGGTAGTATCTCTGAATCAGATTTAGCTACTCTTCGCCAATGGCGTGATGACCCTTGGAATTGGGGTAAATAAAAAAGGCCGCGGAAACGGTCTTTTTTATAGAATTGGTGAAAATAGTCGACTGAAAACTTGTTTGAATTTTAACCAATGTGATTGTTTATCAAAGTCTTGATATGTCATTAAGGTACTGCTGCGCATATCATTCACATAGATTGAATGTAGTTGTTCAGCAATCCCTTCATCGTACATAAAGGCGTTGATTTCAAAGTTTAACTTAAAGCTTCTAAAGTCCATATTAGCTGAACCGACAGATGCGATTTTACCATCAACTAAAACCGTCTTAGCATGAATAAATCCATCATCATAGAAGTAGATTTTTACGCCGTACTTAGATAGTTGCTTAGCATAATATTGAGTAGCACGGTAAACAAACGGATGATCAGGCATACATGGAATCATAATGCGGATATCAACACCAGACATAGCAGCTGTTCTAATGGCATCCAGCGCGCTATCATCTGGAATCAAATATGGTGATTGAATCCAGCAATAATTTTTAGCATTTTGAATCATCTTGATGTAACCTAATTTGATTTGTTGTAAGTCACTATTAGGTCCACTCGATACGATTTGAATATTGGTTGAACCTTGCTGACAAACCCGTGGGAAATAAAAGCCCTTGGTTTCATCAACATCAATCTTATGTTCCATATCAGTTACGTTCCAATCCAAAATAAATTGGGCTTGTAAATGATGAACAGCGGAACCAGAAATGCGTAGATGAGTGTCACGCCAGTGGCCGAATTTCTTCTTGCGTCCTAAATATTGATCGCCAATGTTAAAACCACCAATGTAACCATATTTACCATCAATCACGATGATTTTTCTATGATCTCTAAAGTTCAAACGGAAATCCATGATTGCTGAATGGGTATGTAGGAATGGTTCAGCAAAGCCACCCACTTCTTTTAATGGGTCAAAGAATTTGTGCTTATTCCCCATTGACCCCCAACTATCATAAATGACATGAACCTTGACGCCTTCTTTGGCTTTTTTGATTAGTTCTTCTAAAACGCGGTGACCGATTTGATCATCATAAAAAGTATAAAATTCGATGTTAATTGAACTTGTTGCCTTTTTAATGTCATCAATAATTCGATCGAATAAGTGATTTCCTTCAGTAAAAATCTTAACGTGATTTCGACGGGATAAGTCGGTAACATCAGAAGTCTTGAATAACTTAACTAGTGTTCGATAAGCATATGAAACTTCATCAGCGTTAATTTTTTCAGGGTTGTTATGTAATTTGGCTTGTTTTCTTAAAAGATGAAACATTCGTTTATTGTCTTTATATTGGAAACGGAATAAACGTTTTTTAGGCAGTTTTCGACCCACAAACGCATAGATCAAAAAACCAAAAACGGGAAGGAACGATAAAACTAACAGCCATGCCCAAGTTGCAGAAATATCACGTTCTTCTCTAAAAACGGTGATTAAAGCAAAAATTTCGTTAATTAAAACAATAATATCCAAAATTGTTATTAGCATTTTATCCCTCCTTTTTATGTTTATAGCGATAATTATAGCACAATATATTTCGCTTTTAGCTCATCATGATATACTATGGTTATATAAAAACTAGGAGGTTAGACCATGACGTCCACTATCGAGCTTAGAAACACTCTTACTTTAGATTACGAAGTAGGACCTTTCATCTCATTATTTGTTTCATTTAATGAAATTAGTAACAAAAACGAATACTTAAATTTAATCGACAAAATCAAAGATGCATTCACTACAAAACACGACGAAATTGTCTGGCCTAGATACGAAAGAAAACTAAGAAGATTCAATTTTGATCGTGCAAAACACATTGGTAACGGTACTGGTGTAGCGATCTACGTTAGTTTTAAAGCCATTCACTCATTTGATTTAGCACAACCTGTGAAAACACAAATTTCCATCGAAGATACCATGAATATTTCACAACTAGTGAAGGAAATTCAAAGCCAATTACATTACCACGTATTGGCGTTATTCGATGACGAATTCAAGGTTTTCCGTGTTGATAATGGTAATTTCAGTGTTGTTAATACCGCTAACAAGCCACTATCAGTACTAGTCGATAACGACAAAGAAAAATACTACAAATTAGTTGATGAATACGTCAAAGAATTATTTGGCGACGACAACTACTTGCCAACTGTGATTGTGGCTAATGATGAAAATCGTCAATTATTCACTCAACTTACTACGCTTAAGAACTTATCTAAAGACATCAGCTATGACTTTAACGATAAGAACATTGATGCTGAAAAATTAAATGACATCATTGAACATTTCAATCAATCATTCTTAAACAAGTTAGCGGAGGATAACAACATTAAGTATGAATCCGCAAGCAGCAACCACCAAGTTGCAACCGATTTAAGAGACATCATTTCCAATGCAATTTCAGGTAAAATTGATACTCTATACATCAGTGACGAAGACTATGATAAGACCTTAAATGATCTCGCAATTACTACAATTGGTTTTGCGGGAGAAGTAATTATCTTACCTAAAAAACAAATGCCAATGCACTTAGATGTTGCCGCAATTACTTTAAAATTCTAAAAGAAAACACCCTTGATTAATTCAAGGGTGTTTTTTATTTATAAAATAATTAATTCTTTGGGTGCACTCGTTAACACTTTTGGACCTTCTGGAGTTATTAAGACGTCATCTTCAATTCGAATGCCGCCTTTATTGGCTATGTATACTCCCGGTTCTGCTGTCATGATGAAACCGTTATATAACTTATCTTTACAGCTACGGTTAGTAATTGGATTTTCGTGAATATCCAATCCGATGCTATGACCACTACCATGATTAAATTCTTTGCCATAACCACGTTCAACAATGTAGTTTCTAGCGGCAGCATCGACATCTTTTCCATCAACGCCATCCACCATTGAAGCAATCATTGCTTTTTGGGCGCCATAAACAATTTCATAAGCGTGTTTTAATTCTTCGCCAGGATCACCAATCGCAAACGTTCTAGTCATATCTGATGTATATCCTTGGTAGTAAAAACCAAAATCAATGGTCACCAATTCATTGGGGGCGAGCTTTTTATCCGTTGCATCCCCGTGTGGTAACGCACTACGGTATCCAGATGCAACAATCGTATCAAAACTAGGCTTTTGCGCACCATGATTAACCAACCATTCATGTAGGAAGAAACTGACTTGTTTTTCGGTCATCCCAACTTGAACGTATTTTAATAATTCTTCATACGCTTGGCTGACTAAATCACACGCCTTTTGAATTTTAGCAATTTCAGTTTCATCTTTAACTACTCTGATTTTTTCAATTAAATCATGTTGTGAAACCAGTGGTAAATCAACTAGTTGATTAATTTTGTCATAGATTGCAAATGGCATGCGATCTTCAAAACCAATATTGTGACTGCCACTCCTAATATGTTTAACGGCTTCACCGTAATAATTAGCATTAATTACGACTTGAACGTCATCTAATTGTTTTTCGCCCATTTCGATTTCATATCTAGCATCTGTAATTAAGACTGCTTCATCAGCATTAATCACCAAACATCCGTCACCTGCTAATCCACCAAAATCAGCTAAATACTGCAAGTTGAAGGGGTCGACGATAATCAAATTATCGATGCCGTTTTCCTTCATTTTTGCACGTGTCTTTTCAACTCTTGTTGCCATTTGCCATCACCAATCCTTATATTGTATTGTGGTAGCTATCCCATTGTTTTATCTATAAAATCACAGACTCTTTTTTTGCAATTTTAAACCAATCTGTGAGATAATACAATCGGTGTTATTTGATTTTTAGCACCCATTTAATGACATTATAAATGAAAAAACTAAACACACTTTTAGATTGTTGTACTAGAATAGTCTAAAACATCATCTGAATTAGGAGAGGATTTTTTAACAATGTCAGACATACAACTAAGACCTATTATTAATGAATGGGCACAAGATTTTAGTGAAGAAATCGTTGACTTGCAATCAGTTCGTGAACAACTATCAAACGAACAATTTGATAACTTCATGCAACAAGTTAAGGATTTAGAACTACTTACAAATACTGAAACTTACAAGATTATTTACGATGCTGCTAAGAATGATTTAAACTTAAATCATATCGATGATTTAGCTAACCGTATTAATCAACTACAACGCTTAATTGAAATTTGTGGTGAATACAGTGATCAACCAAAATACATTTTATTCGCTAACATGTTTGAAAATGCTGGTTTAGCAACTGACGATACTTTTGCCAGATTAACTTACGCTGAACTTGCACTACAAGATTTTAAATAAGCAAAAAAAGAGAGCAACCCATAGGGGTTGCTCTCTTTTTGCTTAATAAACTACACCTATATTCTACCAATAATTAATAGTATATGGCAATTTAACGGGCTTTTTATCATCCAACATTAATAAAACCACAGTATGATGTCTAATTCCACATATAAAAAAAGAGAACTCTTCAGAGTTCTCTTTTTTAGATGAAATTAATAAATGGTCGTCCACCAGCAATAATTAAACCGATGATAATCACCAAAACAAATACTAAAACTAAGCTAACCACTAACCCTCTGGTTAAATGACGTTTAGTCTTTTCAGCATATGACATTTCAATTAGCCCAATTAAAAAGATTGCCATTGCAACTTTTAAAATTGTGAAAATGGCATCGCGACTAAATGCTTTCATAAATAGCACCGCACCGGTCACAATAAAAACTAGATAACTAATCCTAGTCATCATCATATAAGGCTTATAACCACTCTTTTTAAGCAAAGAAACGCATACTAATACAATTAGCAGCATCGCAGCGATTAAATGTATCCATAAAAACATGGTGGAAACCTCCTCGATTATTTGTCTTTTTCTTTATGTTCGTAATCGTCATCAATTTCAGCTGGGTCCACAAATAATGTTCCATCAGGATTACGTAATGGAGTTAATGTACTTCCATAACCACCGTATTCAACACCGGTTCTTTGATCAATATAAATTGATACTCCTGTAAATGATTCTTCAACTAATTTAAAACGTTTAGACAATTGATTTCCTCCTCGGATTAACTCAAAAAGTGTCGTTGATACTTTCATTGTACAAAATAAAAAAGGAATAATCAAAAAAGGCTTACCTTATGGTAAGCCTTTTTACATTTAAATCATTTTACTTAAGAAACGTTGTGCATTTTCAGTTTGTGGGTTAGCGAAAAAATCTATAGGAGATTGCTTTTCCTGAATCTTTCCTTCATCCATAAACCAAATTTCATCAGAAACGTTTTTCGCAAATTCCATTTCGTGAGTAACAATAATCATTGTCATGTCTTTTTTAGCCAAGTCTTTCATTACTGAAAGAACTTCACCAACTTTTTCTGGATCCAATGCAGATGTTGGTTCATCAAATAGCATTACTTCTGGGTCCATTGCTAACGCACGTACAATCGCGATACGTTGAGCTTGACCACCAGATAGACTACTTGGATATACGTTTGCTTTATCGTCTAGTCCGACTGTTTTCAATAATTCATGTGCTTGTTTTTCAGCAACTTCTTTACTCATTTTCTTTACCTTAATAGGTGCTAATGTGATGTTATCGATAACTGTTTTGTTATCAAATAAGTTAAAGTTTTGGAATACCATTCCGATATGAGTTCTTAGTTCAGTTAGTTCTTTATCAGTGCTGGATACTAAATCGTTTCCATCTAGTAAAACCTTTCCTGAGGTAGGTTCGCCCAGCATATTAATACAACGTAAGAAGGTACTCTTACCAGCACCGGATGGGCCAAGTAATGAGATGACATCCCCTTTATGCACTTCTGCATTAATATCCGAAAAGATAGTGTTGTTTTTAAATTTTTTACTTAGGTTTTCAATCTTAATCATTGGTTCCATGGCTGATCTTCCCTTCTAAATGTTTCATAATTCTTGAAATTGTAAATGTAATTACGAAGTAAATTACCATAATAACTGCAATTGGAGCGACCCCTTGGTAGGTATCAGCTTGAACAGCTCTCATTTGATACATTAATTCACCAACACCGATTACAGAAGCTAGTGAACTATCCTTAATTAAAGTAACTAATTCATTACCAAGTGCTGGCCAAATGTTTTTAAATGCTTGTGGTAGCACGATGTATTTCATTGATTGATGTTTGGATAAACCAAGTGATAATGCGGCTTCGCTTTGACCATCAGAAATAGAATTAATTCCCCCTCTAATGATTTCTGCAACGTATGCCCCTGAGTTAATTGAAATTGCAATAATTCCAGAAGTTAGCGCTGGAACGTTTACGACAGTTCCTAGACCGAAGTAGATGAACATAATTTGTACTAATTGAGGTGTCCCACGAATAAATTCAATGTAACAAACGGCAATTGCGTGTAATAGCCAGTTGTGACTTAATCTCATTAGGGCAAAAATAACCCCTAAGATGATACCGAAGAATACTGATACCACTGAGATGATCATTGTGTATTCGATACCTGAAATGAAGAATCCTTTGTATTGCCACATGCTAGAAGCTGATGATGAATCCTTGTTGTTAGTTAAATGTTTAGCTGCTGCGGGGACGAATTTTTTGATGTATAAATTATGGCTGGTAACATTTTTAATAGTCTTGTTAGCAATGTTTACTAAACCAGTTGCTCCTTTAGCAAAAGCAACGTTGTTATCACTGTTAACACCTTTCATCTTTGCATCGATGATTTTTAAACCGGTGTTGTGTGAGGCATAAGCTTGAGCAACCGCTGTATCCATTGGAATTGCGGAAACTTTACCAGATTTCAAAGCTAAAATTAAATCGTTGATGTTTTCCATCCCTTTAATGTTAGCTGTTTTTACTGCTTGCTTAATTTCATCATATTGAACAGAACCAACTTGGGCTCCAATTGTTTTATGTGCTAAATCTTTGTATGACTTAATCTTACCAACTTCAGAATTACTAATAATTAAACTAGTTCCTGATGAGTAGTATGAATTACTGAAATCAACACTCTTAGCTCTTTCTGGAGTCTTGTTCATTCCAGCAATTACCATATCAACCTTCTTAGTTTGTAGTGCAACTAATAGTGAATCAAATCCCATTGATTTAACCTTTAGTTTAACGCCTAGGTCTTTAGAAATTTGTTTACCTAATTCGATATCAGCACCGTAAACATGTGATGTGCCGTTATCTTTTCCAATAAATTCATATGGTGGATAATCTGGGGCAGTTCCCATAACGATGTATCCTTTTTTCTTAATTTGTTGCACTGAATTATCAGCTGCAGAAGCGTTAACACTTGGTGAGCTAAAAGCTGTCATAAATAATGTCGCCATCATTACTAAAATCGTAACGATAACTGAATGTTTCATTATATTTTTCATAATTAATGATCTCCTTTTAATTTTGCATTATTAATTTGTTTTTGGACTTCGGTAAAACCGGTGGAACCAAAACTTCGCCTCCTTTGAATAGCGACGTCTGGTTTTAAGTCCTCATAAATATCCGCTTCAAATAGTTCTGAATAGTTATGTAATTTTTCTAATGATAAATCCTGTAGGTAGCATCCCTGGTTAATACATTCTGCTACCAATTCACCGGCAATGCGGTGTGCTTGCCTAAATGGTAACCCTTTGGCTGATAGATAATCAGCTAGTTCAGTAGCGTTGGAAAAGTCAGTCTGTACAGATTCCAACATTTTGTCTTTATTAACTTTCATTGTTGCGACCATTTCGGTCAATAAAGTTAAAATTGGTGCAATGTTTTCTACTGTATCAAATACCCCGTCTTTGTCCTCTTGTAAATCTTTATTGTATGCAAGCGGTAATGATTTCATCGTTGCCAATAGTGCCGTTAAATGACCGTAGACAACGCCGGTTTTACCACGAATCAACTCACACATATCTGGGTTTTTCTTTTGGGGCATTATCGAACTACCAGTACTAAACTCATCTGATAATTCAATGTATTTAAACTCGTAACTAGACCATAAACATATTTCTTCGCATAACCTTGATAAATGCATCATCAGAATCGACGCATTGCTTAAAAATTCAATGGCGAAATCACGATCGGATACGGCATCAATCGAGTTATTATATGGTTTTTGAAAACCAAGTAGACCTGCCGTGTAATGCGGATCGGTTGGAAACGTTGTCCCAGCCAGTGCTGCCGCACCAATTGGTGATAAGTCGGTATGCTTTTGATTAAATTCAAAACGTTCCACGTCTCTTTGCAACATCTCATAGTAAGCCATCAAATAGTGGGCGTATGAGATTGGCTGTGCGTGTTGCAAATGAGTGTATCCTGGCATAATCGTTTCAACATTTTGATCTGCTAAGTTAACTAACTCATCTTGAAACTTTTTGATTAATGAAATGATATCTGGCAATCGATTTTTTAAATAAAGGTGAAAATCCAATGCCACTTGATCATTCCTAGACCTTGCCGTGTGTAGTTTCCCGGCAACCGGTCCAATCTTTTCGGTTAAAACAGATTCAACATTCATATGAATGTCTTCATTTTGGTAGCTGAATTCCAAATCACCGTTGTTAAATTCTGTTTTGATTTCTGATAAACCAGAAACAATTTGATTAAGCTCATCATCAGTGATAATTCCGCTGTGGTTGAGCATCTTAGCATGAGCAACTGATCCATCAATATCTTCGTTTGCCATCTTAATATCGACGTTGATGGAGGCACCTAGCTTTAAAAATAAATCATTGGCATCGCCGCTAAAACGACCGCCCCATAATTTTTCACTCATTAACATCACCCTTTGTTTGGTTAGCTACTAATACTTTTTCCTTTGATTGTTCTTTTAAAACATCTTTGAGAAAAGCACTTTGTAAATTCTTTTGTTTTACTTGTGAAGCAACTTGGGTTGGTAATCCCCATAATTTAATGAAACCAACTGAGGCATCTTGATCAAATGAATCTGATGATGTGTATGTGGCCAAGTTTTCATCATATAGTGATTCGTCTGACTTAGAAGCAACAACTGAAACGTTTCCTTTAAATAACTTTAATTTGACTACTCCACTAACAGTTTCTTGAGATGTCTTAATGAATGCCTTCAAAGATTGCATCAATGGAGAGAACCACAATCCGTTGTATGTTAAATTAGCAATTTGTTGTTCAATCATTGGTTTGAAGTGAGCTAAGTCACGTTCCATTGTTAGGTTTTCCATTGCTTGATGTGCCTTAATCAATACGGTTGCACCTGGAGCTTCATAAACTTCCCTAGATTTAATCCCGACCAAACGATTTTCAATATGGTCAATTCGACCAACTCCGTGTTCACCAGCTAATAAATTAATTTGAGCAATGATGTCAACGAAACTCATTGATTGTCCATCAATGCTAACTGGTTTCCCTTGATGAAAACCAATTCCAACATAAGCTGGCGTGTCAGGGGTATCTTCGATTGGTTTAGTAATATCGAACGCATCATCTGGTGCTTGGTTCCATGGATTTTCCAACACTCCACATTCATTTGCACGACCCCAAATGTTAGCGTCGATTGAATATGGTGAATCTAAATCAATTGGAATTTCAATGTTATATTTTTTAGCAAATTCAATTTCTTCTTCACGGTTCCAATGCCATTGACGAACCGGCGTAACCACTTCAATGGTTGGGTCAAGTGAATGAATCGCAACATCGAAACGAACTTGATCATTTCCTTTTCCAGTACAACCGTGACAAATGTATTCGGCACCTTCTTGATGAGCAATTTCAACTAGTTTTTGACTCATCAACGGACGAGATAAAGCTGAACTTAATGGATATTCACCTTCATACATAGCGTTAGCATCCAATGCTGTTAATAAGAAGTCTTCAGCGAATTCATCTAAAGCATCAACTACATATGACTTAATGGCACCAACCTTAAGTGCCTTGGTTTTGATTTGGTTTAAATCTTTATGTTCACCATAATCTTCACCAACGTTAATGCAACAAGCAATAACATCAAAACCTTGTTCAATTAACCAAGCGATTGAAACCGATGTATCTAATCCACCGGAGTAAGCTAATACAATTTTCTTTGATTGTTTCACATGAAACATCTCCTTTTTCTTTTTAAAAAAAAGTCCTCTAGACTAATGTCTAGAGGACGAATTTATCGCGGTGCCACCTCAATTTCTAACATTCTCACGAATGCTAGCTCACGAAGTTAAATAACTTCTACGTTAACGCCGCCAACGTTTCTTCTACTCATTTCGAAGAACATTCTCAAGTACGATTAATTAAATGTCATTATTAACTCTCATCAATGTTAAATTCTCTGTAAATGATTGATTTAATTAAATTCTTGATCTAATTTCTTTTTATTAAACTAAAAAAGTCCCCTAGGAATAATTCCTAGAGGACGATTATATCGTGGTTCCACCTCAGTTTCTGATGTTTTCACAAACATCAGCTCACAAAGTTTTTACAAACTTTAACTATAACGCGTTAACGGTTAATTCTACTCATTTCAAATTAAAACTCATAGGTACGATTTAATTACGATTATCCTTAGCTCTCACCCGGTTTTACTAAGTTCTCTGTAAATAACTAGCGTAATTAAAATTCCTAATCATCGTTTGTTTATTAATTTTAGGTATAAAAAAATCCTCTTGGAATAACATTTCCAAGAGGACGAATAAATCGCGGTGCCACCTCAATTTCCAACATTCTCACGAATGTCAGCTCACGAAGTTAAATAACTTCTGCGTTAACGCCGCCTACGATTTTTTCTACTCATTTCGAAAAATGACTCTCAGGTACGATTTAATTACCGTGATACTCCTTCTCACTTGTTTGGAGCTTTCTGTGAAACACTCAATAATTAAAATTCCTGTTCAACGTCTATTTGATTGTTACTAATACTAATACCCTCTAATAAAAAATGCAACCCTTTAATTTTATTCTAATGAATCCCAAGGGTCTAATTCGATCGATGATTGGCTTAACAGTGCGGTTTGTTCGCTAGATAAATATTTTTTATTTACGACTAATTCGTACACATATTCATTCATCCAACCGTCATCCATGATGTAATATCCGTTCACACCATTCTTTTCACCCCATGAATTTTCAACCTTCCATTTAGTTGGTTGATCATCCACTAAATCAACACCAGTTAGTGCTGTAGCATGTGAAACTTGTGCTTCATGATATTCTAAACGATCTTTTTTAGTCATTGAAAGATCAACGTCAAATAATTCATCGTAGTGATATAGGTTTTCTGCTAAAAATCCTTTTTGACGGTCTGATTGTCTTGCAATATCGTTAGCAAACCATACAGCTTCGCCATCTTTTAATTGTGCAACCGCTGCTTGCTTTAAGTCTTCCATTGGTAAGTTTAAGAATTCAATCTTTCTACCACCAACGACGTTTTCTTGAGATGCTAAACGATACATCTTTTCATAATCCTTATCAGGAGCATTACTTAAGACTACGTAATCATCTAAATCAGCGTCACTAAAGTATTTTTCATAGAATGATTTTGGTGTTAAATCACGATCAATGTGGTAATTACCCTTATCATCCCTGTATTCAAAATCGAAAGTCTTTGGTGGAACACCTAGTGAAAATGCTGCAATCTTATATACTTCTGCTAGCATTTGTTCACGTGCTTCGTGAATATCTTCTTCGCTGACTTTATCATCTACCATGTTACGTAATTTCATTGCATCTTTGTGTAACTTGTAATCCAAAATGCTATTTAAATCACCAGTACTTTCTGAAACGCTAGTTTCGGAGAAAACAGTGGTGGGAACCACTCCATATTTTTGAACCAATGAAACTGCCATTGCCCATTGGCCACCATCAGCACCAGGTCCAGCTAAATAAAATTCAACCTCACGGTCATCTAATGGCTTATCAGCAGTATTGATAATACGGTCAAAGAAAATATTAGCACGTTCAATCTTATCCCAGAAGAATAAGTAATTTTGTGATAATTCGAAGTCTTTAACATCGTATTTTTCACCGAATTGATGCTTTAATGTGTTTAATAATGCAAACATCCAGCAACGACCTGATTGTTTTTGGTTTGAAACTTTACCAGTTTTTACTTCAACAGAAAAAACTGGATTTAATTTTTCGATTGCTTTCGCATCGTAAGCAGCGTTGTTAATTCCGTTTTCGGTAACAGAGCGTTCTAACACACGATTAATCGTATTTTCGTTATATGCTGATCTAAAATCTTTTAAATCTTCAGCTGTAATCTTTGTTTCAGTCATTGTAAACACTCCCTCCTATAATGCTTCCCATGGTTTTAAGACGACTGGTTCTTTATCTAGTAATGCTCTTTGTGCATCTGTTAGGTACTTTTTATTAACAATTAGTTGAAAAACGTTGTTATCCATCCAGTTATCAGACATTACAAAGTATCCTTTTTCGCCGACCTTTTCACCCCATGAGTTTTCAACTTTCCACTTGGTAATCTTGCCATCAACGATGTCGACACCAGTTAAAGTCATTGCATGATTAGGAATGTTATCTAAGTATTCTAAACGTTGACCCTTTGTCATATCTAAATCGATATCAAACAATTCACCACGACGGTATAAGGTGTCATCTAAGATTCCACCTTGACGGTCTGATTGTTCAGAAACGTTATTAGCAAACCACATTGTTTCACCATCTTTTAGTGATTCAACAGCAGCTTGTTTTAAAACGTCCATTTCCACGTTTAAGAAATCAACATGCTTTCCACCAACGACATTATCGCCGGCCGGGTGTAAGTATAATTGATTCATTTTTAAGTTAGGATAGTTCCCTAATACTGTGTAATCATCTAAGTCAATTTCAAAGTATTTATCGAAGAATTCTTTAGGTGTGATGTTAATATCAACATGGTAGTTTTGCTTGTCATCACGGTATTCAAAGTCGAATGTTTCACGTGGAACACCACATGCGTAACCCGCAATTCGATATACTTCTTTTAACATCGCATGACGTTGTTCTTTAATTTCTGAATCGCTCTTGTTAGCATTGACCATATCACGTAATACCTTAGCATCACGACGTAACTTACGATTTAAAACTTCTTTTAAGTCAGTCGTATTTTCAGTCACGTTGCTTTCAGGGAATGCTGAAGTAGGTGCTACTCCATACTTTTGCACTAGTGAAACTGCCATTGCCCATTCACCACCATCAGCACCTGGTCCTTCTAAGTACCAACGAACTTCACGATCATCAAATGGCTTGTCTGCTGTATCGATAATACGGTCATAAAAAATGTTGGCACGTTCAATCTTATCCCAGAAGAATAAGTAGCTTTGTGATAATTCAAAGTCCTTCACATCATATCGCTTAGCAAAGTCGTGCTTTAACACATTTAATAGTGAAAACAGCCAACAACGGCCGGATCTCTTTTGATTTGAAACCTTACCAGTATCTACTTCAATTGAGTAGGTATGGTTTAACTTAGCGACTACTTGGTTATCCTTAGCAGTCTTATTGATTCCATTTTTCATAACAGAACGTTGTAATATCTTGTTCTTAGGATTTTTATCATATTGTTCACGCATGGCATCAAAATCTGCTTGCGTTAACTTTGTTTCTACCATAATTGCACCCCTATTCTTGATTCCATATCATTTATGATAGTTAAAATATATTGTTTTAACAAACATTTAGCTAAATTTATGTATGGTTTTGATGGTTTCAAAACAATCTCCATTAGTATTTGAAACTAAAAAATGTATATCTAATCATTTTCTAATTTAAATTTAATTATATATTACTAAAATAGCTTGTCAACTTTTGTAATTTAGATAAAAAAGCTTAAAAATCAGTAATTACAGTTGATATTTTCTGATTTACTGGTACATTTATAGTATAGATAAATTATAGTTAATAACGGAAAAGAAGGATCAACATGAAGAAAAAAATCGCGACTGCTTTAGTTGCTGCTTTAACCATTTTTGTAACGGTAACTACAACTAAGGCTTCAGCTGCTGAAACATATACTAACCGCAGTGAATTCACTAATGTTTACAAATACATCAAGCAACGTAAAGGTTTTACTATGAAACGTTTTAGATACTACAAGCGTGTTGGTAAAAGCCGTGTGGGTGGTCGAGTTCACTTCAATGGTTACGATTTCTTATTTGTTCCTAAGTTAGGTGGTTACGTTCCAGAATACCAACTACGTAAGGTTATGCCTCGTCGAACTGCATCCCCTGAAGCTCAATCAAATAATTCTGTGACTATCAAAGTCAAAAAGAAGATCAAAACATACAAAACTAAGACTAAAAAGAACAAGTCAGTTAAGACTGTTGTAGTAAGCAAGACGATTACCATCACTAAAAATAATGATGATAAGAAGAAACCTGAAGTTCCTAATAAACCCACAACAACTACAACCGCAACTAGCGCTTCTACAACTGCTAATGCCAGTTCTAACAACACCACTGTTAACAAGTAGTAAAAAAGCACTCGAATTTAATCGAGTGCTTTTTTTATTGTGCTAAATCATTAATGTTATGACGTTCTGTCTTCGTTCCAGACCATGGGAATAGTTTAACTACCCCTAAGATTTTGTCCTTATCAACAAATCCCCAGTAACGACTATCATTAGAGATTGAACGGTTATCACCTAAAACAAAGTACTTACCCTTTGGTACGACTGTTTTGTTTTGGTTATAAACCCATTTAGTTTTAGATAGGCTTGCAATATCCCAATTCTTAATTTGCTTATCATTATCATCGAAATATCTCGTTCCAACAGTTAGTTCTTGATTGCTAATATAACTTTGATTGAATACCTTGTTATTTACGTATAACTTACCATTTTTATAGGCAATATTATCGCCTGGAAGACCAATAACACGCTTAACATAGTAATTAGTAGTAGTAGCAGTAGGATCTTCACCATGCGCATCGAAAACGATAACGCTATTTCTTTTAACTGTTGCTTTTTTTAACACTAACATCTTTTCACCATTATGTAGATTAGGATCCATTGAATGACCGTCTACATTTGCTGTTGTAACAAAGTGTGTGAAAGTTAAGTATGCTAAAATTAAGAAAATAACATATAATCCCCAGCTTAATACTTCTTTTATAATTTTATGCTCGCTCATGTAACTAGAAAAATTTCTATATAAGCTACTTTTTTTATCCTTATTTTTCATTTTTATTACTCCTAATTATCGAATAACACCATTGTATCATTATTTCAACTAATTGATTAAATAAAATTTCTTGTATTAAGGTTAAATTATAAGTATAATTTAATCGTTAATATCTTCACTAAATGATAAAGGAATGACTAGACATTAATAAACTAAATATTCATCGTAATATTTTAGGTGCATTTTTAGTGTGGTTTTTACTCTCTGTTCTATGGGGTTTGTTCGCAATTGATAAAGAAATATTAACCGAACGAATTACATTCCGCATTGATTTAAATACTGCGTTACCACAAATGGCAATCCTCATTCAAGCCGGCATCTTATACATAATTATCTCATTGATGCGAACTAGAATTTTTTTAGCATTTATTTCGATATATGTCGTGTTTGTGGACGCTTTAAATCTTTCCGCACCTCTTATCTGTATAATATCCGGAAAATACCTGTATGCTATTTTTTTGGGTACTATGTGGATTCTATTAACTATTGCGATTATTTGTTTTACTATTTGTGCAAACCACTCAATTCTAAAACATCGATCAATTAAAATAAACAACCAAAAGACATCAGAATACTTAAAATACAACATTATCCTTTTAAAAAGATTTTGGATTCCAGGAGTTATTGCTGCATTTCTATTCTCTCTTATGAATAGTTGTTTACATTAAAAAAACCGTCTAAACAATGTTTAGACGGTTTTTATTTTAGTCTTTTTTGACTTTAGCGATTTTGCCTTGTTGAATGTAAACACCTAAGATTGCAACATCAGAAGGGTTAACTCCTGAAATTCTAGATGCTTGCGCAACTGTTTGTGGTCTAATCTTTTCAAGTTTTTGACGGGCTTCGGTAGCTAAACTATCGATGGCGTTGTAATCAATGTCATCTGGAATCTTTTTAGCTTCCATCTTCTTCATTCTAGCAACGTTTTCTTCAGCCTTCTTAATATATCCGGCGTACTTAGTTCTAATCTCAACTTGTTCAATCACTCGACGACCTAATGGTTTTTCAGCAGGTTCGATAAACTTCAATAAAGTATTATAAGTTACATATGGACGACGTAAGAATACTGATGCTAAAATTCCATCTTTAAGTGGCTTGTCGCCATGTTCTTCAACAAAATCGTTCACTTCGTCACTAGGTTTGATTCTAGTATGATCCAAACGTTCTAGTTCTTCTAATACCGCTTGTTTCTTAGCTAAGAATTCGTTATATCGTTCATCTGAAATTAGTCCTAATTCATGCCCTTTTTCAGTTAAACGGAAATCAGCATTATCATTTCTAAGTAGTAAACGATATTCAGCACGACTAGTCAATAAACGGTATGGTTCATTGGTACCCTTAGTAACTAAATCATCTACTAAAACACCAATGTAAGCTTCATTACGTTTTAGAATCAATGGATCTTTTCCTTGAGCGCGTAAAGCGGCATTGATACCAGCATATAAACCTTGACCCGCAGCTTCTTCATAACCAGAAGTTCCGTTTGTTTGACCAGCTGTATATAGGTTCTTAACAATCTTAGTTTCAAAAGTTGGTTTTAATTGATAAGGAGCGACAACATCATATTCAATTGCGTATCCTGGACGCATCATTTCTGCATGTTCCAATCCAGCAACAGAGTGTAGCATTTTTTGTTGAACTTCTTCAGGAAGAGAAGTTGAAAGACTATCACAGTAGTATTCATTAGTTTCTCTTCCTTCAGGTTCTAAAAAGACTTGATGTCTGTTCTTATCAGCAAAACGCACAATCTTATCTTCGATTGATGGACAGTAACGAGGACCAACCCCTTCAATCACTCCAGTGAACATTGGTGCACGATCTAGATTATCTTTAATAATTTGGTGAGTGTGTTCGTTAGTATAAGTTAACCAACATGATAGTTGATCTTTAACTGGAATGTAGTCATCATCTGAAGTTTCAAAACTAAAGTGATTTACTTCTTCATCCCCAGGTTGTTCTTCTGTCTTAGAAAAGTCAATTGTACGACCATTAACACGTGGTGGAGTACCTGTCTTAAAACGCTTTAATTCGAAACCTAATTCTTCTAGGTTTTCTGATAGCTTCATTGCTGGTTGAGAGTTATTAGGACCTGATGAGTACATTAATTCACCAATGATAATACGGCCACGAGCAGCTGTTCCGGCACAAATAACAGTAGTCTTTGAGTAGTACTTCGCACCAGTGTAGGTAACGATTCCCTTGCAGACACCATCTTCAACGATTAATGAATCAACAATCCCTTGTTTTAAATCCAAGTTTGGTTGGTTTTCAATTGTTTCCTTCATTGCACGATGGTAAGCATGCTTATCCGCTTGTGCACGTAAGGCACGCACAGCTGGACCTTTACCTGTATTTAACATTCTCATTTGGATGTATGTTTTGTCAATATTACGACCCATTTCTCCACCCAAAGCATCAATCTCTCTAACAACGATTCCCTTAGCTGGTCCCCCTAGAGAAGGGTTACATGGCATGAATGCCACCATGTCCAAGTTAATGGTAATTAACATGGTTTTATTACCCATTCTAGCTGAAGCTAGCGCTGCTTCACTACCTGCATGTCCGGCACCTACAACGATAACATCATATTGACCAGCTTCATATTGAATCGTTTCGTCACTTACGACTTGACTCATTTTTTCTTCCTCCATTCAAAATGTTTCACATGAAACATTTTTCTATTTTCCTAAACAGAATTGGCTAAATAGTTGATCTAACAGTTCACCGTTGTAGCTATCTCCTGTAATTTCACCTAATGATTCCCAACATGCGTGCATATCCATTTGTACTAAATCAACCGGTAAGCCTTCTTCTAATCCATTAATTACGTTATTTAGTGACTCTTTAGCATTGTGTAACAGGCTAACGTGTCTAGCATTAGTTACCATTACATCATTTTGTGAACTTTGAATTCCCTCAGTAAAGAATAACTTCGCAATCATTTCTTCCAATGGTTCAGTTCCGTTATCTTGAATTGCTGAAGTGGTAATCACATTTTCAGCACCAACTAATTTTTTAACTTCATCAACATCAATTTGTTGAGGTAAATCAGTCTTGTTTAAAATAACGATTCGTTTAGTATCATCGGTTAACTCAATCAACTGACGATCTTCGTCAGAAAGAATTTCTGAATAGTTCAATACTAATAGCACCAAATCAGAACTACTAATTGCTTTTCTAGAACGTTCTACACCGATTTTTTCAACCTTGTCATCAGTTTCACGAATCCCGGCAGTATCAACTAGTTTCAAAGGAACCCCTTTAACGTTAACGTATTCTTCTAGCACATCACGAGTAGTCCCTGGAACATCAGTTACAATCGCTTTATCTTGATGTAATAAGTGGTTCAAGATACTTGATTTACCAACATTAGGGCGTCCCACGATAGAAGTGGCTAAACCATCTCTTAAAACTTGACCTTGTTTAGCAGTTTCTAGTAGCTTTTCGACCTTAGCTCGTAAATCAATTGCGTTATCACTTAACAACTTAGAAGTAACAACTTCTGCATCATCATATTCTGGATAATCAATATTAACCTCAACATTAGCTAATACATCCAAAATTTGTCGTCTTAGCGTTCTGATCAATCTTGAAAGATTTCCTTCTAATTGACTTTCAGCAGCCTTCATTGAACGGGTTGTTTTCGCATCAATTACGTCCATAACCGCTTCAGATTGTGATAAATCGATTCGTCCATTTAAGAACGCACGCTTGGTAAATTCACCTGGTTCAGCTAATCTAGCACCATAACTCAAAATTAATTGCAAAATAGTATTAGTAGCTAAAATTCCACCATGACAGTTGACTTCGATTACGTCTTCGCAAGTATATGTCTTAGGTGCTCTCATCACGGAAACCATTACTTCATCGACATCTTCTTTAGTATCCGGATCAAAAACGTGACCATAGTTAATGGTATGTGATTCAACTTTATTCAAGTCCTTACCACGGAAAATCTTACTAATTACCTTTAAGGCATCATCTCCACTAATTCTAACAATCGAGATTCCTCCTTCACCAGGTGGTGTTGAAATCGCTGCAATTGTATCAAAATCTGTTGTTGTTGCCATTTTATTCTTCCTTTCTAAATCCGAATAGATCTATTTTCAATCTAAATGCACAAAAAAAGTGCCCACTCCACGCCAAAAACACAGCATGAATAAAGCACTTTCACTACTTCATTTATTATCTGATTTAAATTATATAGTATATAATAAAAATTTTTATCTGATTTGTCAATTTATATGACTATACATTTTGTGGTTCTACAACCACGGCACGATAGGGTTCGCGTCCAGATGAAAAGGTATTAACATATCCATTATCTTCTAATTGAGTATGAATAACCTTCCTTTCAAAAGAAGGCATTGAATCTAGATACACTGGTTGCCCTGTCGCAACTGCTTCTCTGGCAGTCTTTTCAGCTAATTTCTTCAAAATTTCTGTCCGACGGTGACGATAGTCAGCAGTATCCAATTGGATTGATAGACGGCTGTAGCCAATGTGATTTAGATAGATTTGAGCCAAATCTTGTAATGCATTGATAGTTAGACCATGTTTTCCTATTAATAGTCCTTCTTGTTCTGTCTTAAAGTTAATACGAGCAAACTTACGATTCATAATCTTAGGTTGTTGCTCTGCTGTAATCCCTAATTCTTCTACAATCGGTTGCAAATAAGCCATTAAGTCTTCAATGGCTTGTTCATTAGAGTGTTTACGTGTGTTTTCGGTGTTGTTACTTGGTTTTAAATCAATTTTGTTAATGGTTTTAGTTGTTGTTGCGATATCTTGAGAGTTTGATGCTGTTTGTACGTTTTTAACGTCGATTTCGACGATTGCATCACGTTTTCCGATTCCTAGAAAGCCCTTACGATTAGTTTGTACAACGTTGATTTCAGCGTTGCTTCTATCGATGTTTAGTGACTTTAGTCCTTCTTCGATCGCATCATTAACTGTTTCAGCAGTAAATGTTGACATGTGGGGACTCCTTTAAAAATAAACTATGTTAACTATCATATCATAAAACCGCGTCATAATGATACATAAAAAAGCGTCTGATATTAAAATCAGACGCTTTTGTTTATTTACGACGAGATTTCTTAGCTTTACGAATTGCTTTTTCAACATTTCGCTTACGGTCTTTTTCAGCACGTAGCTTTGCTTCTCGTTCTTTTTGAATTTTCCAAGGGTTTTGAAGTACTAATGTTTGTCCAGCTTGGAATGCATTAGTTACTACCCAGTAAATTGAAATAGCGGCAGGAATATTTAATGCCATAAAGAAGATAATTAGTGGCATTCCATATGTCATTCCTTTAGTCATTCCATTTTGTTCTGGTTGTGACTTCATTGACAACCATGAACTGATAAATGTGAATAATGCAGCTAGGATTGGCATTACGAAGTAAGGATCACGATGTCCTAATTGTAACCATAGGAAGTGACCTAGTTTCAAAGCTTCAGTACGCCATATTGCTTGATACAATGCCCAAAGAATTGGCAATTGAACAAGTAATGGTAAACAACCAGCAACTGGGTTAACACCAGCTTCAGCATAAAGTTTTTGTTGTTCTTCACGAAGCAACTTAACAGTTTCAGTATCCTTTGAAGAATACTTCTTTTGTAATTCCTTTAGCTTAGGTTGTAATTCTTGAGTCTTTTTCATGCTCTTGGTTTGATAAATCATCAAAGGCAAGATCACAATTCTTACAATAATAGTGAAGGCAACGATACCCATTCCATAACTAGAACCAAATAATTTAGCTAACCAAATAATGGCTCTTGAGAAATTTAATACGATGACTCCATCCCATAGACCAGTACTGTGTGAAGTAATTGGTTTATTACTACATGCAGTTAAAAAGAATACTAGTCCTAAAATTGAAGTTAGTGAAAGATACTTCTTAAATTTTTTCATTAGTCTTCTCCCTCAACATAATCAGAATCAAGCAAGTTTGCCAATTTTAAAACATGAACCATGTTCTTCTTAACTTCTTCCATTGATAACATGTCAGCTCTTGGGCGAGCAATCACTAAGAAATCAACTTCTGACTTTAAATGTGGCTTTAATTCGGTCAAACTTTGTCTTATTCGTCTCTTAACCCAATTTCTGTGTACGGCGTTACCAATCTTTTTTCCAACTGAAATTCCGACTCTAAAATGGGGTTGATCAGGCTTTTCCATTTGATAAATGACAAAAGTCCGGTTAGCAACTGAATTATGTTTTTCAAAAACACTTTGGAATTCTGCTTCTTTTTTGACGCGATATGACTTACGCATAATCCATCTCCATTAAATTTTGTTCAATATAATGAAAAAGACCACTGAATGGTCAGTGGTCTATACAGTCAATGACTTTCTACCTTTTTTACGACGGCGAGCTAAAACTTTACGACCGTTGCTAGTGCTCATACGACTACGGAAACCGTGAGTACGTGCGTGCTTACGTTTCTTTGGTTGGTAAGTTCTCTTCATTACTAACCCTCCCTTATATGTTTTTTGTATGTTTCTTTTCTATGTCAAATACATTTCTTAAATATAATAACACAAAACCAAAATGGATGGAACATAAAAATTGAGATTTAATCGCTAAATATCTGCTTTTTTATCCACATTTTATTTTGTTTCATACACATTTTTGATGGTTTCTTGTGGACTTATTTTTTCAAATCCACATAGTTATCCACAAGTTATCCACAATTCAACACATTGTTATTATTTTTATTAACAGGATGTGTATAACTTTTGGTTATTATTATTATATCAATCATCATAGCCTGTGGATTATTAACAACATTTTGTGGAAAACTATTATTTTTTTCGTTTTTTCATAAGTTATGCACAGTTTGTGAGATTTTCAATCAACAATGTGTGAAACATTTATACACAATCAAAACAACTTGTGGAAAACTTTTTTTTTTAATGGTAAAATTACTAAAGATTTTTAACGGGAGGAAATGATTCATGGATAAAGACTCATTATGGGAAGCAATCAGTGAAGCATTTGAAAAAGATGTTTCACCAACTACCTATTCAACATGGATTGAAACAGTTAATCCAATTAGCTTAGTTGATAATAAGTTAACATTAGAACTTCCTTCTCCTCTCCATCGTGATTATTGGAAGGATAAACTTTCTGATTCGCTTGTAGAATATGCATACCAAATCACTAAGAAAGATATCGTTCCTAATTTCATTTTAGAAGGAGAACTTCGAAATTCTACTAATGAAAATAGCTCTGATGATTCAACTCAACCTAATCATGTTGATGAAGTTTTGCGCAGTTCCCCTTTAAATCCAAACTATACATTTGAATCCTTCGTTATCGGAAAAGGGAACCAACTAGCACATGCTGCTGCTTTGGTTGCTTCTGAAGATCCTGGTAAAATGTATAATCCGCTTCTTTTATATGGAGGCGTGGGGCTAGGAAAAACCCACTTGATGCACGCCATCGGAAATAAAATTCTAGAGCAAGATCCTCAAGCTGATATTAAATATGTTACTTCTGAATCATTTACGAATGACTTCATTAATGCAATTCAAAATCACCAAACGGAAAACTTTAGAGCTGAATATCGAAACGTTGACGTTTTATTAGTTGATGATATCCAATTCTTCGCTGATAAAGATGCCACTCAAGAAGAGTTCTTCCATACATTTAATGCTTTATATGATAATCAAAAGCAAATTGTGTTAACTTCAGATCGACTACCATCTGAAATTTCAAAACTTCAAGATAGATTGGTTTCTCGTTTCGCATGGGGATTATCAGTAGATATTACTCCACCAGATTTAGAAACTAGAATCGCAATCTTACGTACAAAGTCTGAAGCTGACATGATTAAAGTCCCAACAGATACGCTTACATACATAGCTGGTCAAATTGATTCTAACGTTCGTGAACTAGAAGGTGCTTTATCGAGAGTACAAGCATTTGCTAGATTCAAACAAGTTCCAATTACTACAGATTTAGTGTCTGAAGCGCTTCGCGGATTAAATAAGGGGGATTCAAAACCCGAAATTACAGTTGAACAAATCATTAAATCAGTTTCGACTTACTTTAATGTTTCAACTGATGATTTAAAAGGGAAAAAACGAGTTAAGACGATTGTCACACCACGACAAATTGCAATGTATCTTTGCCGAACTATGACTAACAGTTCTCTTCCTAAGATTGGAACTGCGTTTGGCGGTAAGGATCATACCACGGTAATTCATGCTTACGATAAGATTGCTGATGCAATAAAATCTGACTCAACACTAAAAAATCAAGTAGATGAATTGAAAGAAACCATCGAAAGATAGTATTCTTAATGTGGAAAAATGATAAAGTTATCCACAAGTTATCCACATGTGAAAAACTTTGATACGCTTTATATGAGTTAACTTTTCCACAGAATACACAGGTTCTATTACTGCTTTATATAACTATATATATTAAATTTATATAAATACACTCACGGGGAGATATGAATAATGAAATTTTCAATCAAGAGATCAGCTTTCATTCAAGGAATTAATATGGTTTCTAGAGCAATTTCATCTAAAACTACTATTCCAATTCTTACTGGATTAAAACTAACAGTTTCAAATGATGCTTTAATCCTAACTGGAAGCAATGCTGATATTTCAATTGAAACAGTGATTGATAAAAATGATGCTGACAACCAACTAATCATTGAAGAACCAGGTTCAATTGTTTTACCTGCTAGATTCTTCAGTGGAATCGTAAAAAAATTACCTAACGATACAATGACACTTTCTGTTACTAATGGTTTCCAAACTGAAATCACTTCTGGAACATCATCATTTACTATTAATGGTTTAGATGCTGCAGATTACCCACACTTACCAGAAATTGATAATGATAATGAAATCTCACTTTCAGGTGACGTCTTCAAGGAAATCATTAACCAAACTGTAATTGCGGTTTCAACTCAAGAAAGTCGTCCAATTCTTACTGGGGTTCACTTTGTGTTAAAAGATGGTACTTTATTTGCTGTCGCTACAGACTCTCATCGTCTAAGTCAACGTAAAGTGGCTTTACCTGATAACCAAGGTGAATACGACGTTATCATTCCTGGTAGCAGTTTATCTGAACTATCAAAAATGATTTCAGACGAAACCGAAAACGTGAAAATGAAGATCACTGACAACCAAGTGCTATTTACAATTGGTGACACATACTTCTACTCACGTTTACTAGAAGGAACTTACCCAGATACTTCTCGTTTGATTCCAAATGAATCAGAAACTCAAGTTCAATTTGAAGCTTACGAATTACTAGGTGCGATTGAAAGAGCTTCTCTTCTATCACATGAATCAAGAAACAATGTTGTTAAACTAAGTATCAAGACTGATGACAAAAAGGTTACTATTTCAGGTAACTCACCAGACGTTGGTAATGTTGAAGAAGACGTTGAAAGCAAAGAATTATCAGGTAATGATTTAGAAATCTCATTTAACCCTGATTACATGAAAGATGCGCTACGTGCATTTGGTCACTCAATGATTAATGTGTCATTCACAACTTCATTACGTCCATTTACATTAGTTCCATCCGAAGATGCTGAAAACTTTATCGAATTGATTACACCAGTTCGTACTTTCTAATAATATTTCTCATAAAACTCGTCCTTTATCTAATAAAGTGGCGTGTTTTTTTAATTTAAAATCTAATTTTTGTTTTAATTTTTACTGATTTGGGCTAAGATAGATTAAAAGAGGAGGGATTTACATGTCTAAGATAAAGTCAATCCAGGATTGGACTTACAATAATGGATTAGATTTCACGTATTTAAGTGATCCAAAGACGATTCAATATTTAACTGGATTCTACAGTGATCCGGTGGAAAGAGTGCTAGCTTTAATTGTGTTCCCTGAAAAGGAACCGTTTATGTTCGCTCCAGCATTGGAAGTTGAAGCAATTAAAGATACGGGTTTTCCATATGATGTCTATGGATATTTAGACCATGAAAATCCATGGCAAAAGATTGCAGCTCATGTAAAACAACGAGTTGATAATCCTAAAGCCGCTGGACTTGAAAAAGAAAGTTTGACAGTTGCGCGACTAGAAAACTTACACGCAGAGTTAGGAAATGTGAAGTTTGAAACTGACATTACCGATTTCTTAAATACAATGCGTTTAATCAAATCAGAAGATGAAATTGAAAAATTAAAAGAAGCTGGTAAGGAAGCTGACTTTGCTTTTGAAAAAGGATTCGCAGCCATTCAAGCTGGTAAATCAGAAAAATCAGTCGTAGCTGAATTAGAATATGCACTAAAACAAAAGGGTGTTATGGAAATGAGTTTTGACACCTTGGTTCAAGCCGGTGCGCATGCTGCTGAACCACATGGTGCTACTAGTGATAACTTGATCCAAAACAACGAAATGGTGCTATTTGATTTAGGAACTGTTCATGATGGTTATATTTCAGATGCATCTCGTACTATTGCCGTTGGTAAATTAGACGATAAACAAAAAGACATTTACGACGTTTGTTTAGAAGCGCAATTAGCTGCAATGGAATTCGTTAAACCAGGTGTTACTGCTGAACAAATTGATAAAGTAGCGCGTGATATTATCGATAAAGCTGGTTATGGTAAGTACTTCATTCACCGATTAGGTCATGGAATGGGAATGTCAGAACACGAATTCCCATCAATCATGGAAGGTAACAAGATGGAAATCAAACCAGGGATGTGTTTCTCAATTGAACCAGGAATTTATGTTCCCGGTTTTGCTGGGGTTCGAATTGAAGATTGTGTCTATGTAACTGAAGATGGATGCAAGCCATTTACCCACACACCTAAAGAAATTAAATATTTATAATAAATAAACCCCTTAGATGGAAATCTAAGGGGTTTATTTTGCTTATAAAGTCAATTTTGATAGATTTTAGCGATTTTGACGTAATTTAAATCAACTGGTCTAGTTAAATTTAGAATTGCTGAGAATGGCAAAAATTAGCTTGTAAACTATACTTTTGGCCTATAAAAGGGTATAATAATACATAAGTAAAGGTGGGTGAAGTTTTGAAAAAGAATGTTTTCATCGATACCGAATATATTACTTTAGGACAGTTGTTAAAAGAAGAAGATGTTGTTTCTTCTGGTGGCCAAGCTAAGTGGTATTTAAAAGATCATGCAGTGAAGCTAAATGACGAACCTGAAGATCGTCGTGGTAAGAAATTATACGACGGTGACAACGTCGAAGTAATTGATGTTGGTTTGTTTTTTATTCGCAAAAAGTAGGCGTTAGTTATGAATTTAAAAGAACTAAAATTACGACACTTTCGTAATTATAGCGATGTTGAAGTGACCTTTTCACCTTCGATTAACGTCTTATTAGGGAATAATGCTCAAGGGAAAACTAACATGTTAGAAGCAATCTACGTGTTAGCGCTAACTAGGAGCCATCGAACTAGTAATAATCGTGACCTAATAAACTGGCAGAGCGAATCTGCACAAGTTTATGGCGAAATTGAAAAGGAACTTGGCACGACCAAACTAGAAATTGATTTGGGTAAAAAGGGTAAAAAAGCTAAAGTTAATCATCTTGAACAAGCCAAGCTATCTTCATATGTAGGTGAATTGAACGTGATTTTATTCGCCCCAGAAGACCTATCAATCGTAAAAGGCGCACCAACGATAAGACGCCGCTTTATGGATATGGAATTCGGTCAAATGAGTAATCAATATTTATACAATAATGCTCAGTATCGCAAAATTTTAAAACAACGAAATAATTATTTAAAACAGCTCCAGATGAAAGAAGCTAAAGACGAATTGTACTTAGATGTCTTGTCCGATCAATTAGCGGCGTATGGAGCTAAAATCATTTTTCAACGTTTAGAATTACTTGAAAAATTACAGGGATGGGCTGCTAAAATCCACGCTGGAATTTCACAAGATAAAGAAGTACTGAAATTTAAATATGTATGTGCATTAAAGAAAAAAGACCAAACTAGCGTAGACGATATTTACCAAGCGTTAACGAATCTGTTTGCTGAAAATAAGCAAAAAGAAATCCGCCAGGGAAGTACGTTATACGGCCCACATCGGGATGATTTACAATTTATTATTAACGGGAAAGATGTTTCCACGTTCGGCTCACAAGGCCAGCAAAGAACATCCGCACTTTCAGTGAAACTAGCTGAAATTGATTTAATGAAAGAAGAGACCAACGAATATCCGGTGCTCCTATTGGATGATGTTTTATCTGAATTAGATGATAATCGCCAAACTCATTTACTAAAATCAATTCAAAATAAAGTGCAAACGTTTTTGACGACTACCAGCCTAAGCGGCATTGCTCGTGACTTAATTGAGGACCCTAAAATCTTCAATATTTCCAGCGGGCAAGTCGAATCGGAAGAATAGTCTGACTTAAGGGAGGAATAAAGTTGACTGATAAAGAAAAAGAAGAACAAAGAAAAAAAGCTGACGAATATAATGCCAGCCAAATTCAAGTTCTAGAAGGTCTAGAAGCTGTTCGTAAGCGTCCAGGGATGTACATTGGATCAACTAGTGTCCAAGGTCTCCACCATTTAGTATGGGAAATTATTGATAACGGGATTGATGAAGCCTTAGCTGGTTTCGCCGATACCATTCACGTAACTGTTGAAAAAGATAACAGTATTACCATTGTCGATAATGGACGTGGGATTCCAACTGATATCCAAAAGAAAACAGGTAAGCCAGCCCTAGAAACTGTCTTCACAGTCTTGCATGCCGGAGGTAAATTCGGTGGTGGCGGATACAAAGTTTCTGGGGGTCTACATGGGGTGGGAGCCTCAGTAGTTAATGCCTTATCAACAGAACTAGACGTTACTGTTACCCGTGATGGTAAGAAGTACTACATGGACTTCAAGCGTGGACACGTTGCTTCTGAAATGAAATTCGTTGGTGACGATGATCCAGATAATCACGGAACTAAGGTCCACTTTGTTCCAGATCCAGATATTTTTACAGAAACTACTACTTACAACATCAAAACTTTGACTGAAAGAATTAGAGAACTTGCCTTTTTAAATAAAGGACTAAAGATTTCTCTTCGTGATAATCGTCAAGAAGAACCTACATACGAAGAATTCTTGTATGAAGGTGGAATTAAGCACTATGTTGAATACATCGACAAAGACAAGCAACCACTTTTTGAAGAACCAATCTACGTTGAAGGTATGGAAAACGATATTTCAGTTGAAGTTGCTCTTCAATACACTGATGATTACCACAGTGAAATGAGAACATTCACCAACAACATTCACACCATCGAAGGTGGAACTCACGAAGAAGGTTTCAAACGTGCATTAACTCGTGTGATTAACGATTACGCTCGTAAGAACAACCTACTAAAAGAAAAAGATGAAAACTTAACTGGTCCAGATGTTCGTGAAGGACTAACTGCCGTTATTTCAGTTAAGCATCCAGACCCTCAATTTGAAGGTCAAACTAAAACTAAGTTAGGTAACTCAGACGCCAGAGCTGCTACTGACCACATTTTCTCAGAACATTTCTCTAAGTTCTTATTTGAAAACCCAACATTGGGTAAACAAATCGTCGAAAAAGGGGCATTAGCTTCTCGTGTTAGAGCCGCTGCTAAACGTGCTCGTGAAGTTACTAGAAAGAAATCAGGATTGGAAATTTCCAATCTACCAGGTAAATTGGCTAACAATACTAGTCGTGATCCTGAAATTTCAGAACTATTCATCGTCGAAGGGGACTCCGCGGGAGGATCTGCAAAGCAAGGTCGTTCTCGTTTGACCCAAGCAATCTTGCCAATTAGAGGTAAGATTTTGAATGTTCAAAAGGCAACTATGGATAAAATCCTAGCTAATGAAGAAATCAGATCAATGTTTACTGCCATGGGAACTGGTTTCGGTAATGACTTTGATATTGAAAAAGTGCATTACCACAAATTAATCATTATGACCGATGCCGATGTCGATGGTGCTCATATTCAAACACTATTATTAACATTGATTTACAACTACATGCGTCCATTGATTGATGCGGGATATGTATACATCGCTCAACCACCTTTGTATCGTTTACAACAAGGTAAGATGATTAGATATATCGCAAATGATGAAGAACTAGAACAATGGAAAGCACAACTACCAGCTTCACCTAAACCAAGTATCTCTCGTTACAAAGGGCTTGGTGAAATGGATGCGGAACAACTTTGGGAAACAACTATGAATCCTGATAACCGTCGTCTACAACGTGTTGAAGCCAAAGATGCAGCGAAAGCTTCAGAAATCTTTGACATGCTAATGGGTAACAAGGTAGAACCACGTCGTAAGTTCATCGAAGAAAACGCAACATTTGTTGAAAACTTGGATATTTAACGACAAATGTTTCACATGAAACATTTTAATGTAGTGACCATGAATTGGAGGTAAAAACATTGGCCAATAATGAAGACCTATCAAGCCATCGTATTGAAAATGTTGACTTGTCTGAAAAAATGAAAACATCATTCTTGGACTATGCCATGAGTGTTATCGTGGCACGTGCCCTTCCTGATGTTCGAGACGGAATGAAACCAGTTCACAGAAGAATTTTATATGATATGCGTGAACTAGGACTTACTCCGGACAAACCATTCCGTAAGTCTGCCAGAATCGTAGGGGACACCCTAGGTAAGTATCACCCCCATGGGGATGCTGCCGTTTATGGTTCAATGGTTAGAATGGCTCAAACCTTTAGTTACAGATATCCATTAGTTAACGGACACGGTAACTTTGGTTCTGTCGATGGTGATGGCGCAGCCGCAATGCGTTATACCGAAGCAAAACTAAGTAAAATTGGGATGGAAATGCTAAGAGATATCAATAAAGATACTGTTGATTTCCAAGACAACTTTGATGGAAGTGAAAGAGAACCTGAAGTACTACCATCTCGTTTCCCTAACTTATTAGTTAACGGTGCCTCCGGGATTGCCGTTGGGATGGCAACTAACATTCCACCACACAACTTAAGTGAAGTTATTTCTGCTATTCATGTGTTAATGAATAACCCAGAAGCAACTACTGCTGATTTAATGGAAGTTTTACCTGGACCTGATTTCCCAACTGGAGGAGTTGTGTTAGGTAAGTCTGGAATCAGAAGAGCTTATGAATCTGGTAAAGGAAGCATCGTGCTTCGTGCCAAGACTGAAATCGAAGAACAAAAGAGTGGTAAACAACGTATTATCGCTACTGAAATTCCATACATGGTTAACAAAGCTAAGTTGATCGAACACATCGCTAACTTAGTTCGTGATAAACGACTAGAAGGAATTTCTGATATCAATGATGAATCTGACCGTGATGGTATGAGAATCGTGATTGATGTTCGTCGTGATGCATCAGCACAAGTTGTTTTAAACAACCTATACAAGCTAACTTTAATGCAAACTAGTTTTAGCTTTAACATGTTAGCCATCGTTGATGGAACTCCTAAGATTTTAAGCTTGAAGGAAATCTTAAACGAATATCTAGAACACCAAGTTAACGTTATTAAACGTCGTACTGAATACGAATTAGCTAAAGCTGAAAACCGTGCTCACATCTTAGCCGGTTTGATTGTGGCCTTAGATAATATCGACCGTGTGATTACCATTATTCGTGAATCACAAACTTCAGTTATCGCTAAAGACCAATTAATGAGTGAATTTGACCTAAGTGACAAACAAGCTCAAGCTATCTTGGATATGCGTTTAGTTCGTTTAACTGGTTTGGAACGCGATAAGATTGTTAGCGAACATGCCGAACTATTAGAAGAAATCGGTCGCTTAAAAGAAATCCTATCAAGTCGTGATAAGATTAACGAATTAATCTACCAAGAATTACTAGAAATTCAAGAAAAATATGGTGATGAAAGACAAACTGAACTACGTGTTGGTGAAGTCTTAAGTATTGAAGATGAAGACTTAATCGCTGAAGAAGACATTATGATTACCTTAACTCATAATGGATACATCAAGCGTACAGCTACTTCAGAATTCAAGAGTCAAAACCGTGGTGGTCGTGGAGTTCAAGGAATGGGTGTTCATGATGATGACTTCATCGAACAACTATTAGGAACAACTACCCACCATTCATTACTATTCTTTACTAACCTAGGTAAGGTATATCGTATGAAGGGTTATGAAATTCCTGAATACGGTCGTGCTGCCAAGGGAATTCCAATTATCAACCTACTAGGCATTGATACTGACGAAAAGATCCAAGCAGTGATTACCATTGATGAAAATGAAAATAACGATGGTAAGTACCTATTCTTTACAACCCTAAAGGGGACTGTAAAGAGAACCCCTGTTGAAGAATTCCAAAACATTAGAAGTAATGGTCTAAAGGCAATTCACCTTAAGGATGAAGATGAACTAATGCGTGTTTCAACTGTATCCGAAGACCAAAACATCATTATTGGAACTCACTTGGGTTACTGTGTCAGCTTCAAGGTCGCAGACGTTCGTTCAATGGGACGTTCAGCAACCGGTGTGCGTGGTATCCGTCTAAGAGATAATGACTACGTTGTTGGTGGGGATGTCTTAAATCCAAATGATAACGTCTTTGTAATTTCTGAAAATGGTTATGGTAAACAAACGCCAGCTGAAGAATACCAAATCAAGGGTCGTGGTGGTAAAGGTATTAAGACAGTTAACGTGACTGAAAAGAATGGTCCATTAGCTGGATTAACTACTGTTGCCGGTGATGAAGACATCATGTTAGTTACTGACAAAGGTGTCATGATCAGATTTAGTATTTCTGACGTTTCACAAACTGGACGTGCAACCCTTGGGGTTCACTTAATCAAGATTGATGAAGATTCTAGAGTTTCTACTGTTGCCAGAGTGCAAAAGGAAGAAGAATCTGAAGAAGAAGAAGCAGAAGTTTCTACTCCAGCAGAACCGACTGAAATCGAATCAAACGATGATGAAGAATAATTAGAAATAAATTAAAAGCCATTCAACTTATGTTGGGTGGCTTTTTTGTATATTTAAAATAAAAAAGAAAATTGTTTGTAATTGAAATATAACTGATTTATAATTGAATTCTAATGCTAAAAAAACTAGAAACGGTGGTGATTAAATGGAAAACAAGAAGATGACACAAAGCGAATCTAATCTTCAAATGATCAAGTCGCTTACTAGTAACGGATTAGGTGCTTTCAGTTATGGAATTTTCCAATACGGGATTAGTTTCATGCTCCTTCATGCCACCCATTCACCACTTAGTTTCGGGATGAATATTGCGGTAGGTCCATTGATTAGTCTATTAACGTTTATTCCAATTGGTAATTTCGTTGATACCCATAATCATAAACGGATCATCTTTTGGGGGTATTTACTAAGAGTGATTGGGTTTGCTTTGCTTGCATTGGCATTGCCATTCTTCTCTGGAACAGCATTATTGATTCCAGTGGCAATCTTTATCGCCGTAGATTCCATCCTAGTGAACTTAAGAAATACGGCCTATTCTGCATCGATTCGTCAATTAGTGAAGTTATCGGATGTCGCCAAACTAACGTCGTTAACGACCGCTGTAGCATCCGCGTCTAGAATTTTATCGCCGGTGTTAGGAATCACTTTATACGCTTTAATTAGTGTCGAAGGCTTAATCGGCTTAGAAATCTTAGCTACCATCATCGCAATGGCAATTATGATGACTCTCCATTTCAATCGTGTTGAAAACGAACAAAAAGAACGCCTTTCACAAAAAGAACAGTTCAAACAAACTATCGATTATGTTAAAAAGCGCCCGTTTATTCGTGACAGTATTATCGCTGAAATCGTGGTTAACTTTTTTTATACTGCGGTGGTAACTGGAAGTCCATTTATTATCGTCAATCAACTGGGACTACCTAATTCAGTCGTAATTTGGACTGAAACTGGTTATTCAATCGGTTATTTATTAGGTAGTTTGATTACTAGCCAATTAAAGGAACAACGCCATTTCGCAACTAAGATTATCACGACATTAATCCTAGTCGGAGTCAGCTTATCGGGATTAGGAGTATTATTCTTCCTAACCAATAACCAAATGATTGTTTCAGTGATTGGAATGTTACTATCATTAATGATGGAATTATCATTCGCCATTTTTGATTTGGCAATTGAGATTCGTCTCCAAAGCACGGTTGAACATCATATTTTAGGCCGAGTTAGTTCAACACTATACACGGTTGGTTTCGCCATTATGCCATTTGGAACACTGGTTTATACTTTGTTGTTCGATATCTTCTCTGATGGTAGTTACATTATGATTATCAGTGGAGTGCTACTAATCATATACGCATTATTTAGCGTTTCAACTTTTATTAAAAATATTAAAAAGGACGATTTGTATGTTCAAAATCATCTAGTTAATGAATAAAAAACGGTTGGAGTTAATCTAACCGTTTTTAGTTTATAATGGATAATAATTGAGGAGATGAGCCTATGCGCAAAGGAAAAATGCAACGATCACCAGAAGTCAGAAAACGGATTAAAGAGTTTTTACAATATACTAAGGTGGCGATTGCAAACGTCATTTTATTATCACTATGCTATGACATTTATGACTTCATTGAGCGTGGGGGCAAAATGGATTTAGCGAACGTCTTATTTATTTCAGCAACCACCAGTATGGTCATTTTCGCTGCCGTCGCATTCGATAAAAATGATTTTTTCAATATGAGTAAAATCGTGATATCAAAGAGTTTCATCATATATACAACTGTATCTATTGCCCTAAGTTATTTATTGGTTGTCGGTTTAAATTGGATTGATCAAGAAGTTTTAAAATGGCCTCTGGGGAGCGTAATCATCTTTATAGTTAATTTCTATAAATACACGTTCCCATCAATTAGCCTGCAAATGGTATTTGTTTACATCCTATTTGTTGTTTATAAAAAAATGATGAAAAAGTAGCTGTCATTATTGCGATGATGGCTTTTTTAGTTACCAAAATGTAACCTAATTTTTTTATTTGTTACAGGGTATCAATGCTAGAATTATAGTTGATATTTTGAAAGGAAATTACAGATGAATTATAGAAGAGAACTATTAACTATCTTATTTTTAGGTTTAACACTAGTACTATTGGTACTCGGCGTAGATGCTCACGCGGGTGTCCGAACTTACACGCAAAAGGGCGTAGCGCTTAGTGGCGGAACAGCAACTTATTTCGTTAACAACACTAATTACGCAATCGTTCCAAAGTACAGTTATGGATCCAGTAATGGTTATTACGAAAGTGGTACCTATCAAAACCAACCATATTATATGTTAGCTATCGGTGGTAACTTCCGTCGTAATGCCAAAACTAGTTACTATTTACCAGTTTCATATAATTCTAGTGGTGATATGGCTAACCCACAAAGTGTTGCCGTTTCAAAATCTGGTCAATACGCTTACGTAATGTATCCTGGTTTTAGTAGTGGGATTGTGAGATATGACTTATGGAAACTAAACAGTTTAGGCGTCAACACTACTAATATGGCTGCGTTAAGATACGGTCTCAAGCGTCGTGATCCGCAAATCATGGAAGCGGTGAAATTTGGTCCTAGTTTAAATGTTGGTCACGGCCAATCATTAGCACTAAACCCTAAAACCAATCGTCTTTGGTTCATCCGAATGGACGTCGTTACTAGACGCCCAGTCTTTGTAGAAGTAAGCGCCAATACATTGGCACCAATTAAAGAAATTAAAACCACATTTAGCCACTCATATTCAATCAATAATGAATTGGCGTTTGATAATAATGGAAATGCATACACTTATGTTAAGTATCGTCCATCCAGAAGACATGCGGGAAGCATCGTTATCTTTAAAGGAAAAATTTATACTAAGTCTGCTAAGTTTAGAGCTATCAAACAAGGAATTGCCAACGGTCCTGGGGTGCAAACTCAAGGGATGAGTTACAATCCAGCTAACAATCGTCTATATTTGATTTCGGATGGGGTCATCACATCTGTTCCAGTTAGCAAGTTAGGTCATTTAAAGAATAAAGATGTCAGAACCACTCGTTTCGGCACTAATTTAGAATTTGAAGGATTAGCGTTCACTAGCAGCGGAACTGGATACATTATGACCATTCGTGGTGCTCAATTATTTACAATTGAAAACTTTTAAAAAATGAAACGGAGATGCTTCGCGTATTTACAAACGTATCGCGAAAAAACATTCCCGTTTTTGTATTGAATAATTTAGTTTTTAATGGTAAACTTATGGAACGTGAGTATTTGTTATAAATAACTAGTACTCCTTACTCAACCCAAGAGGTTGGGTCTAAAGTCCACAAGGAGGTGTAATTCATGGAAGAACACACATATGAAATTACTTACATCATTCGTCCAGATATGGAAGAAGGAGCTAAGAACGATTTAGTTGCTAAGTTCGACAAAATCCTAACTGACAATGGTGCTAAGATTGCTGATTCAAAAGACTGGGCAAAACGTCGCCTAGCTTACGAAATTGCCGGTTTCAATGAAGGTGTATACCACATTGTTAACTTGACTACTGCTGACAAAACAGCTCTAGACGAATTTGACCGTCAATCAAAATTCAGTGATGACATTCTACGTCAAATGACTGTAAGAAGATAATTTAAATTTAAACGTTTAAAAAGAGAGGAGTAATTTTCAGCATGATTAATCGTACAACTTTAACAGGTAGATTAACACGGGATGTTGATTTGCGATACACTCCAAGCGGTTCTGCCGTTGGAAACTTTACCTTAGCCGTTGATCGTTCTTTTACGAACCAACAAGGTGAAAGAGAAGCGGATTTTATTAACTGTGTTATCTGGCGTAAATCCGCTGAAAACTTTGCTAACTTCACCCACAAGGGTTCTTTGGTTGGAATTGATGGTCGTATTCAAACAAGAAATTACGAAAATCAACAAGGTCAAAGAGTATACGTTACTGAAGTTGTTGTTGAAAACTTTGCTTTACTAGAACCTCGTTCAAGTAACCAAGGCGGAAACAACATGGGCAACAATGCTCCTCAAAACAATGCAGGAAATAACAATCCATTTGAATCACAACCATCAAACGGTGGGAATGCAGCAGATCCATTCGCTAATTCAGGTGATCAAATTGATATTTCCGATGATGATTTACCATTTTAATGTGTAAATAAAAGAGGAGGGAAATTCTAATGGCTCAACAAAGAAGAGGTGGCCGTCGTCGCCGTAAGGTTGACTTCATCGCCGCAAACCACATCGAATACATCGATTACAAAGATACTAACCTATTAAGTCGTTTCGTATCTGAAAGAGGTAAGATTTTACCACGTCGTGTTACTGGTACTAGTGCTAAGAACCAACGTAAGTTAACTCTTGCTATCAAACGTGCACGTATCATGGGCTTAATGCCATTCGTTTCAGAAGACTAAAAATAAATTTTGGCTAGGACTGACTATTCAGTCCTAGTTTTTTTATGTGATAATATTTCAAGAATAGATGGAATACAATTAATGATTGTATTCCATTTTTTTGATTAGTCGCCGAATGTGATAAAATATAGATATAAAAAAATAGCAAAAGAGGAGTTACAATGAAGAAATTGTTCTCATTAACTAACCTCCCACCATTTTTAAAGAATAATGTTTTAAGGTGGATTGCGTTAGCTTTAACGGTATTGTCAATTTTCGGATTGGTTGTATCCTTCCTATATAACTTGACTGCCGGAATCGTATTTCTAGTGTGCGTTTGTTCATTACTATCTTATATCTTCAAAAAGATGAATGATCTAAGCGTCAGTACCGATAATTATATTTCAGATTTATCATATCGTATGCACCGTGGCGAACAAGAAACCCTTTTGGAAATGCCAGTCGGTGTCTTAATGATCAGTGAAACAGGAGCTATTGAATGGGTTAACCCATACTTAACCCCTTATTTTGGTGACCAAGATTTACTTGGTAAGACAATTGAAGAAGTAAATGAAGAATTAGCCACTATCGTTGAAAACAACTGGGATAATCCAGATTACGCAACCATTAAGTGGAATGATCATTACTTTACAATGTTAGTCCAAAAGGAATATCGCACCATTTATATGATGGATATTACTAAGTATTATCAAATTGAAAAAGACTATAACGATGAAAAAATCGCGATTGGTCAAGTTTTCTTGGATAACTATGATGAAATTACTCAATCAATGACCGACCAAGAAATTTCTAATTTGAATAACTATGTTACTAACGAATTAACTAAATGGGCCCAAGAATTTGGTTTCTTCATCAAACAAGTTGATGAAGATCACTACATTATGATGGCCTATTCTAAGATTTTGAAAAACATCGAAGATGATAAGTTCAGTATCTTAGACCAAATTCGTGAATCAACATCTAAACAAAACTACCCATTAACATTAAGTATTGGGATTGCTTATGGTGAAGACAACTTAAATGATTTATCAGAACAAGCACAAAGTGATTTAGACTTAGCGCTAGGTCGTGGTGGGGATCAAGTGGTGGTCAAAGCCAAAGACCATGAAGCTCGTTTCTATGGTGGAAAAACCAACCCAATGGAAAAGAGAACCAGAGTCCGTGCTCGTATGATTTCTCAAGCGCTACAAGAATTATTCAAAGAAGCCGATACCATCTTTGTTCAAGGACATAGTCAACCTGACATGGATTCTATTGGTGCCGGTTTAGGGATTCATCGTTTAGCTGAAATGAATGATAAGAAGTGTTACGTTGTTATTCCTGATGGTACTTTCCATTCTGATGTTCAACGCTTGATCGATAAGACTAAGGAAGATGAGACTCTATCTGAAGATATCATTACACCAGAAGAAGCTCTTCAAATCGCTACTGATAATAGTTTATTAATTATGGTCGATCACTCTAAACCATCCATGAGTGTTTCAAAAGAATTATATGAACGTTTAGAAAACAAAGTCATGATTATTGACCATCATAGACGTGGTGAAGAATTCCCAGAAAACCCAGTCTTGGTATATATCGAACCATACGCATCATCAACATGTGAATTGATTACTGAAATGTTCGAATACCAATCACAAGATGCACAACCAGTAAGCAAGCTAGAAGCAACTGCAATGTTAACTGGTATCTTTGTGGATACTAAACAATTCACATTAAGAACTGGAACTAGAACCTTTGATGCTGCATCATATCTACGTTCAGCGGGTGCTGATTCGGAAGAAATGCAACAATTTATGCGTGAAAACCCAGACAGTTATATGGCTAGAATGCACTTGATCTCTAAAGCCCAAGTGATTGAAGGCCATGAAAACATGATGTATGTTGCTGGTGAACAAGACTTAACTTATGACCCAGTTACTGCTGCGCAAGCAGCCGATTCAATGTTAAACATGTCTGGAGTTGATGCTTCATTTGTAATTACTCGTCGTCCAGAAGACTTAGTCGGGATTTCTGCTAGAAGTAACGGTGAAGTCAACGTGCAAAGAGTGATGGAAGAACTAGGTGGTGGTGGCCATCTATCTAGTGGTGCCACTCAAATTGCTGACAAGACAATTGAAGAAGTTGTTGCTATGCTAATGGACTCAATCAATGAAGTTAAAAATGAGGAAGCTCCAGAAGAATCTGAAGACAATTAATTCATTTAAAAAAGCGCCTAGAGAGTTTATAATAATATAAAGACATTAAGAGGAGTGATTTGAATGAAAGTTATTTTTTTAGAAGATGTTCGTGGTAAAGGTAAACGTGGAGAAATCAAGAACGTTTCAGACGGATATGCACAAAACTTCTTAATTAAGCAAGGTAAAGCGAAGGAAGCAACTAACTCAGCAATGAGCCAATTAAATGGTGAAAAGAAAGCTGAAGCCAAAGAAGCTGCTGCCGAACTAGCTGAAGCAAAAGACTTAAAGAAAACAATCGAAGATGACAAATGCGTAATTGAACTAACTGCTAAAGTTGGTGCTGACGGTCGTCTATTCGGTTCAGTTTCATCAAAACAAATCGTTTCAGAAATGGAAAAACAACATAACATTAAGATTGATAAAAGAAAGATTGAATTAGGAAATCCAATTAGAACATTGGGTTACACTAATGTTCCAGTCAAACTACACAAGGAAGTTACCGCAACTTTGCGCGTCCATGTTAGTGAACAATAATAAGTTTCAAGAAATCGAGGGGTAATATGAATAACAATTTAACAAATAGTAATTCAATGCCACCTCAAGATATCGCTGCAGAAAAGGCTGTCTTGGGGGCGGTCTTACTAGATAATGATAGATTAGCTGAATCACAAGAGTTTATTACCTCTGACGATTTCTACAGTCATAAAAATCGCTTGATTTTTGCTGCGATGGAAACATTGGGTGATAAGGGTGATCCAATTGATGCTACGACTTTACGTAGTCAATTGGAAGGTGAACACAATTTAGAAGATGCAGGAAATATCGAATACATCGTTGAAATTGCAACTACCACCCCTAGTGCTGCCAACGTTGCAGCTTACGCCAAGTCAGTTCACGAAAAATCAATTGCAAGACGTTTGATTAAAACTGCCAGCGACATTGTTGCTGAAGGTTATAACAATGACGGTAATATTGATGAAGTGCTGGATAATGCGGAACGCTCAATTTTAAATGTTTCCGAAAATCGTAATAGTACTGATTTCAGATCAATTTTTGATGTTTTGCAAGTTACGATGCAAGACATTGAAGATTTATCAAAACAAAAATCAGAAATTACCGGACTATCTACCGGATTTCCGGCGCTAGATAAGATGACCACTGGTCTTCATGATGATGAATTGATCATCCTAGCTGCGCGTCCTGCCGTTGGTAAAACTGCGTTTGCACTTAACCTAGCACAAAACGTGGGGACTAAATCCGGTAAAGCAGTTGCTATTTTCAGTTTGGAAATGAGTGCCGAATCATTAGTTAGTCGTATGATTTGTGCAGAAGGAAACATCAATGCTAATCACTTAAGAACGGGTCAATTGAGTCCGGAAGAATTAAACAATTTATACGTGGCTACTGGTAGTTTGGGTGAAGCCCAAATCTACATTGATGATACTGCCGGAACTAAGATTTCCGAAATTAGAGCGAAAACTCGTCGTTTAGCTAAAGATACTAATAACCTTGGATTAATTGTTATTGATTATTTGCAATTAGTTGATGGTGGAAGCCAAGAAAACCGTCAACAAGAAGTTTCATACATTTCACGTCAATTGAAAAAGATTGCCAAAGAACTGGGTGTCCCAGTAATTGCGCTATCACAATTGTCTCGTGGTGTGGAACAACGACAAGATAAGCGTCCGGTCTTATCTGATATTCGTGAATCTGGTTCAATTGAACAAGATGCCGATATCGTTGCCTTTTTATACCGTGATGATTATTATGAACGTGAAGGTGAAGAAGATGACGATGAACCTTCAGAAACACAAACAAATGAAGATGTTGGTGAAGTTGAAGTAATTATCGAAAAGAACCGTTCAGGTCCTCGTGGAACCGTTAAATTACTTTTCATTAAATCGCATAATAAATTTTCATCGATTGCATACAATCCAGATGATCAAGGTTAGAGAAAACTAAATCCTTAGCATAGCTAAGGATTTTTTTGTAAAAATATGGGGGTGACTTGATGAATGAAATTAAGCTGCATTGGTTATTTCTAGGTTCGTTAATTAATAATATTGCGGTTAGTACCGTATGGCCGCTGACTACGGTATATATGCATGATGCATTGGGGAAGAGCTTAACCGAGGTGGGAATAATTTTATTCCTATACTCGTCTTCAAATGTGTTGGGTAATTATATCTCAGGTAAGTTATTCGACCGTCATAACCGTTATTTTTTGACAATTTTAGGAATTATAGGTTCTATCTTAATCTCATTAGGATTGATCTTTTTTAATGGATGGCCATTTTACCCAATTGGGTTAGTTTTATTTGGTTTTACGACCGGTTGGAACTTAACAATGATTAATTCGCTAGGAACAACTGTCCATTTAAAATCGGGACGATTCATCTTTAACATGTTGTATTTAGCGCAAAATGTGGGGGTTGTATTCGGAACAATTGCGGTTGGCTTCATTTATCCAATTGGGATTGGATATGTCTTCATGTTATCGACCGTTATTTTAATCATTTATGGCATTAGCGCGGTTTTAACTTACCATAAACCAGGATCGATTTACCCTGCTAAACGGGATAAGGAAAAAACGGTTAAAGTGAAGTTACCAAAACCTAACCTTACGATTATTGCGACATTCTTTTTCACATTATCAATCATTTGGATTGTCTACGAACAATGGGTATCCAACATGTCGGTCTACATTACCGGATCTGGAATTCCATTATCAATGTATAGCTTATTATGGACACTAAACGCCTTTTTATTAGTAATCTTCCAATTGGTAATTAATTGGATTGCGCAAAAACATGATAGTTTATACTTCCAAATTTACTTGGGGATTTTATTCATCGGGTTATCGTTCTTTACATTGATTTTCACGAAAACTTATCCAGGATTTGTCTTATCAATGGTAGTACTAACAATCGGTGAAGCATCGGTAATTCCGTCGATTCCAGCGTTAGTAAATGAATTAACACCAGTCGCAGTGAAAGGAAAATACCAAGGATTAACCAACGCGTTTTCATCAATCGGAAGAG
>NZ_BAABVU010000010.1:0-65770 GCF_040369555.1 Apilactobacillus pseudapinorum | reverse complement strand
TACAAACTAAATAATATTAATAGCAAACAAAAAAAGAGTCGCTTTAACGACTCTTTTTATTTACTTCTTACCGTTCATAGCGTCCTTCATTTTTTCGAAAAAACCACCATCTTTGTAGTCTTTTTCTCCAGAAGCTTCAGCAAATGCTTTAAGCGCTATCTTTTGTTGTTTATTAAGGTTCTTAGGTGTAACCACCTTAACAGTAACTAATTGGTCTCCCTTTGAGCTACTGTTAATTCTAGGCATCCCTTTTCCTCTAAGTCTGAATGTTGTATTTGCTTGAGTTCCAGCTGGAACCTTCATTTCAACATCACCATAGACAGTTTTTACCTTAATCGTGCTTCCTAGTGTAGCTTGAGTAAATGAAATGTCTTGGTCATAGTATAAATCATCACCTTGACGTTCGAATTCACGACTTTCTTTTACTCTAAAGACAATAAATAAATCACCGTAAGGTCCACCGTTTTCACCAGCTTCACCTTGCCCTTGTAATCTCATTTGTTGTCCGTCATCCACACCAGCAGGAATTTTAACTTCTACCTTGTGGTTTTCGTGCATGTGACCTGAACCATGACACTTGTCACATTTTTCTTTAATTTCTTTACCAGTTCCACCACAAGTAGGACATGGATGTTGAGTTTGCATTCTTCCAAATGGAGTATCTTGAACACCAGTTACATATCCGCTACCGTTACATTCATGACAAGTTTCTGGATGGGTTCCTGGTTTAGCACCAGAACCTTCACACTTATCACATTTAGCTTCTCTATCATATGTGATGGTAGTAGTCTTACCAAATACTGCATCTTCGAAGTTAATCGTCATTTGGTATTGTAAATCTCTTCCCTTTACAGGTGCGTTAGGATCTCTTTGTGCTCTTCCGCCGGCGCCACCACCGAAGAATTGACTAAAGATATCATCGAATCCACCGCCACCAAATCCTGAGAATCCACCGGCGCCACCGAAGCCACCAGCACCGCCACCAAATCCTCCAGCAGGACCTTCTGCTGAACCAAATTGGTCGTAGTTTTGACGTTTTTGATCATCACTTAGCACTTCATATGCTTCGTTTATTTCTTTAAATCTTTTTTCGGCACCAGGTTCTTTATTGATGTCGGGATGATACTTTTTAGACATTTTACGATATGCTCGTTTGATTTCGTCTTGACTGGCATCTTTTGATATTCCTAATATTGAATAATAATCTTTATCAGCCATTGTTATCCCCCATTAATATTTTTTGCAATAAAAGGCCAAAGCCCATCAGTCAGACTTTGACCTTTTATTGAATAATTATTTATTATTTTTTGTCGTCATCGTTAACTTCGTGGAAATCGCCGTCAACTGTGTTGTCGTCTTTACCCTTAGCATCTGATGAGTCAGCTGATGCAGCTTGGTCGCCGCCTTGAGCTTGTTCTTGTTGGTATAACTTAACAGCAAGTGCTTGTACTTGTTGGCTCAAGTCGTCTTTCTTAGCCTTCATTTCTTCTAAGTTGTTGTCGTCTTTAGCTTTCTTCAATGCATCTTCAGCTTCTTTAGCCTTCTTGATTTCATCTTCAGAAACCTTACCTTCAACATCCTTTAGAGTCTTATCAGTTTGGAAGATTAATTGATCTACTTCGTTCTTTAGATCTACTTCTTCTTTACGTTTCTTGTCTTCTTCTTCATTCTTCTTTGCTTCATCCATCATACGTTGGATTTCATCATCTGAAAGACCGTTTGAATCTTTGATGGTAATCTTTTGTTCCTTACCAGTACCTTTATCCTTAGCAGAAACATTTACGATACCATTCTTATCAATATCAAACTTAACTTCGATTTGAGGAATTCCACGAGGTGCTGCAGGAATATCAGTCAATTGGAATTGACCTAATGTCTTGTTATCAGCAGCCATTGGACGTTCACCTTGAAGAACATGGATGTCAACAGCTGGTTGGTTATCAGCAGCAGTTGAGAATACTTGTGATTTTGAAGTTGGAATAGTTGTATTTCTATCGATTAACTTAGTGAATACACCACCCATAGTTTCAATACCTAATGATAGTGGAGTAACATCCAATAGAACAACATCCTTAACATCACCAGTTAGCACACCACCTTGAACGGCAGCACCAAGTGCAACGGCTTCATCAGGATTGATTGAGTGGTTTGGTTCTTTTCCAGTCCAGTTCTTAACAGCTTCTTGAACAGCTGGAATACGAGTTGAACCACCATTTAGGATAACTTCATCAATGTCTGAAGTGCTTAATCCGGCATCTTTTAGGGCATTGTCAAAAGCAACTTTAGTCTTATCAACTAAGTCAGAAGTTAATTCATTAAACTTAGCACGTGATAGGCTTGTTTCTAAGTGAAGTGGACCATTGTCACCAGAAGCGATAAATGGAAGACTGATTTCAGTTTCTGAAACACCTGATAGGTCTTTCTTAGCTTTTTCAGCAGCGTCCTTTAGACGTTGTAAAGCCATCTTGTCTTGTGATAAGTCAATTCCGTTTTCGTTCTTAAATTGTTCAACTAAGTAGTCCATGATTCTCTTATCGAAATCATCACCACCAAGGTGAGTATCACCATTAGTTGAAAGTACTTGGAATACACCATCACCTAATTCAAGAACAGAAACATCAAAAGTACCACCACCAAGGTCATATACTAAAACCTTTTCGTCTTTGTCTTGTTTGTCTAGACCATATGCTAATGCAGCAGCAGTTGGTTCGTTAATGATACGTTTTACATCAAGACCGGCAATCTTACCAGCATCTTTAGTAGCTTGTCTTTGTGAATCATTGAAGTATGCAGGAACAGTAATAACTGCTTCACTAACTGTATCTCCAAGATAGTCTTCAGCAAATCCCTTGATGTATTGTAGGATCATAGCTGAAATTTGTTGTGGTGTGTATTTCTTACCATCAACATCAACAGTGTAACTTTCTTCACCCATGTGACTCTTAATTGAAGCGATTGTGTTTGGGTTAGTGATCATTTGGCGCTTAGCTACTTCACCAACTTGTGGTTCGCCATCTTTAAATGCAACTACAGATGGTGTAGTTCTTGCACCTTCAGGATTAGTAATGATTTTTGGTTCTTTACCTTCTAGTACAGCAACAGCTGAGTTAGTGGTACCTAAATCGATACCGATAATTTTATTACTTGCCATAATTTATTATCCCCTTATTATCAAATTTATTATTGTGCTACAACAACCATACATGGTCTGATAACTCTATCAGCTAATTTGTAGCCTTTTTGTAAAATTTCAACAACTGTGTCAGCAGGATGGTCATCATCTGCTGGAACAGTTTGTACAGCTTGACATTCATTTGGATCAAACTTCTTATTTAAAACATCAATTTCTTCAATTCCGTTTTCGGATAAAGCCTTATTAAAATGTTTTAAAACAAGTTCAACACCTTGCTTTAATTGTTTTCCGTTTTCATCTGAAACTTCAACTTGAAGAGCTCGATCTAAATTATCCATTACTGGTAAAACACTAGTGGCTAATTTTTGACCATCATATTTATAAATATCTGCTCTTTCCCTTTTAAAGCGTGTTTGCATATTTTGCATTTCTGCTTCAGCGCGAAGGTACTTGTCAGAGAAATCATCAACTTGTGCTTGAAGTTCTTTAACTTTTTCTTCTAAAGGATTTTTAGCGTCCTTTTTCGCTTTTTCTTTCTTAGTGCCCTTATCATTAGCTACTTTTTCTTTTTTATCAGTAGCTTCTTTTAGGTCTTTTTCATCATCCTTCTTACTTGCCAAGTGAAAGCCTCCTTTTACTGATTATATTTATCATAATAATTTCTCAGTTTTTTTGATAACTCATTTCTAAATCCATCCACAATACCAATCACTCTTGAATATGGCATCCTGGTAGGACCTAAAACAGCTATAACACCTTTACCATATGGTCCTACATCATAAGAACCAGTGATGATACTGTAATCCTTCAACAACTCATTACTCAATTCCGGACCAATTTTAACTGATACAGAATTGTCAGAGCTCTTAATGAACTTGGATGCATCATCTTTATCATTCAGTAAAGAATAAATTGGCTTCAAATAACTGACGTCATTATTATCAGTAAAACTCAATAAGTTCAGTTCTCCGCCAATGTAAAATTGGTTAGTAGAAGCTTCAGCCAAAACATCATCTAGTGTTTGAACTAAATTATCTGGATCACTAACATACTTAAGGATTTCTGGAACGATTTCCTCTTTTAGTTTGATGACCACTTCATCAAGTGGTTTTCCAGCTAATTTATCATTAATCATTCTAACAACTGCTTCCAATCTATCTCCACTAATGTCTCCAGAAATATGGAAAACTTGATTAACGACTTCATCATTACTCGTAATTAAAATTGCCATTACTTGATGATTTCCTAGTGGAACAAGTCTAAAACTGCCCAAAATAGGGACCGTTTCTTGTTCCGGCTTCAAGGTTAACGCCGTATAATTCGTTAAGTTTGATAGTATGTAAGCAGATTGCTTAACGATTTCATCAATTTGCCTAAAGCTTCCTGATAACGAATTCTGAATTAGCATCATATCGTTATTATCAATAGGATTAGGATTCAAAAGATTATCAACATAATAGCGATAACCCTCTATTGATGGAATTCTACCAGATGATGAATGGTTTTTTGTAATTAATCCAATCTCTTCTAAAAAAGCCATTTCATTTCTGACGGTCGCAGAACTAACATGAATTGGTAGTTGACTGGATAATGCCTTCGAACCTACTGGAACTCCTGACTTAGTGTAATCATTAACGATTACTTTTAAAATCATTTTTTCTCTTTCAGTTAGCATACCAGATCACTCCTTATCGATTAGCACCTTTAGCAGTCAAATACTTTAAGTGCTAACCACAATTTATAATATATCAGATACATCAAAATTGGTCAAGAAAAACGGCCACTACTTTTTAAAATATTCTCTCGTCATTTGTTCGTCGGATTTAAGCTGTTCTATCAGCTTTTCAACACCTTCAAATTTAACTTCGCCACGAAGACGATGTAACCAATCAATCTCTAAGACTTCACCATAAATGTTGTCATTAAAGTCTAAAATGTTTATTTCAACTGTAATTGGATTTTTGTCTCCAAAAGTAACATTTCTTCCAATTGATGCCATTCCGTGATGTTTTTCATCACCAATCCAAACATCAACAATATAAACACCAATTATGGGCAACCATTGTAATTCATCATGGTCGATGTTAGCTGTTGGATAACCTAATTCTCTCCCCCTGGCGAATCCATGGACAACGGTTCCGTTGGTTCTAAAAGGTCTTCCCAGTAGCATATTAACAGTATCAATGTGTCCTTGATCTAAATTTCTTCTGATTCTAGTGGAACTAATTTTAGCCAGATGGTAATCTGCTAGGTCAACTGATACGACATCGAATCTTCCAGATGAGTACTTAGGTAATAGGTCCATTGTTGCGTCTTTAGCACCATATGTATGGTCTGTTCCTGCAACAACTGTGTCAACGTTAAACCTAATTAGATAATTATCAACGAATTCTTGTGGTGATTGGTTTTGAAAGTTAAAACTATAGTTCACTTCAAAAACAATATCAACGCCTAACTTTTCTAACTCTTTAAATTTATTTTTTTGTAGAATGATGTCTCTTTTATCATGTGGTGATAATTGATCATATACAACTGCTGGTTTATGGTCATATGTCAGAACCCCTAAGGGCATCCCCTTTTCATCAGCAATTGTTTTAGCTTGATTTATTACCTTTTGGTGTCCCTTATGAATACCATCAAAGTATCCCATTGCTAGTATGATTTTTTCTTTTTGTTCAAATGATGCTTTTATCGGGTGATGTATATTGATAATTTTCATATTTTAAACCTTCTAAACTTATTGATTACTAAACATTTTTTCAGGCTTATATACCTGTTTGTTTTCGTCATAATAATAAATAGCCTTAACGGCATGTTTATAAGTTAACACACATTTATTATCTTTTGTATCAATAACATTCAGTGATAAAAAGCCCCCATTTTTAACAGTTTCCCATTGTGTATCATTTAATTCCAAATGTTTAAAATCAGATAAAGCAGAATCAATTGATTTCACAATTTCATCAATTTTATCATTTTCTACGGCAGCTCTAATATCGTCCAGTTTGAAGGTCTCATCGATATTGAAGCCACCGCTTTTAATTCTAGTTAAACTAGACATTACGGCAGGCATGTTTATTTTCTTACCAAAATCAACGGCTAATGTTCTTACATATGTTCCTTTTCCACAGCCAACTTCAAAGAAAATAGTTTGTTGCTTTTTTTCTTCGTCATATACGCTTGCTTTAGTTTGTTTAAAGTAGTGAATTTGAACATGTCTCTCTGGTCGTTCAACCGTTTCACCATTTCTTGCGTATTCATAAAGTCTTTTCCCGTTCACTTTAACGGCTGAATACATTGGCGGAATTTGTATTAAGTCTTCTGATACGAAACTTTTCAACAATTCATCAATCTGATCATTGGATAACGGTTTTTCAACATCTTTAGTGCTAACCACTTCGCCATCTAAGTCTTCTGTAGTGGTATCAAATCCTAAAGTAATACTGCCTTGATATATTTTTCCAGAATTCATTAAGTAATCAACTAATTTAGTTGCTTTTCCCAAACAAATGGGTAAGACTCCTTCAACATTAGGATCTAAGGTCCCACTATGACCAATTCTTTTCATTTTAAGAATGCCACGTAATTGACTAACACATGCAAAACTAGTCATTCCTTTTTCTTTATATAATGGGATAATTCCATCCATAATTATTCGCTCCTTGATTACTATTTAACGTAAATTATAGCATAATTGAACACTTTATTTTTCCATCAAAAAAGCCTGCAAACAATTGCAGGCCTTTTTATTATTTTTCTTGTTTCTTTAGTTGATTGATTAATTGATCAATCTTGCTTCCATATTGAATGGAGCTATCTAATTTGAAAACTAATTCAGGAGTACGATAAATACTCAAGCGAGAACCAAGTTCACCTCTAATTAAAGATGTAGCTTTATCTAGTCCTTTTTGAGTAACTTCTTCTTCATCACCATTATCTGATAATGTGCTGTAATAGATGGTTGCTTGTTGTAAATCACCAGTAACATCTACCCCAGTAATAGTTACCCCTTGAACACGTGGATCTCTAACTCGTTTTAGTAAAATATCATTTACTTCTTTTTGAATTTCTTGTTCAAGTCTTCCAACTCTGTATTGAGACATATTCATTCACTCCTTTACTTAGCAGGAACTTCCTTCATTTCGTATGCTTCTACAACGTCTCCTTCTTTAAGATCATTGTAGTTTTCAATTGTAAATCCACATTCGAAACCTTGTTTAACTTCTTTAGCATCATCCTTGAAACGCTTCAAACTATTAAGTTCACCGTTGTAGATAACAACGTTATCACGAATCAATCTAATCTTACTATCACGTTTGATTACACCACTGGTAACCATTCCACCGGCAATAGTACCAACTTTAGAAGCTTTGTATAGTTGTCTAATTTCAACTTCACCAGTAATGTGTTCTTCAAACTTAGGAGCAAGCATACCCTTCATTGCTGATTCAACTTCGTCAATTGCATCATAGATAACTTGATGTAAACGAATATCAACATTATCAGTTTCAGCTTGTGCCTTTGCTTGTGGAGTTGCACGAACGTTAAATCCAACGATAATCGCATTACTTGCCTGAGCTAACGCAATATCACTTTCATTAATCGCACCAACAGAACTGTGAACGATGTTAACTCTAACGCCTTCAACATCAATCTTTTGTAAACTTGATGCTAAAGCTTCAACTGAACCTTGAACATCAGCTTTAATGATAACTTCTACTTCTTTCATTTCTCCTTCTTTTAGAGATTCGAATAAGTTATCTAGAGTAACACTATTGTTCTTCTTACGTTCTTCCATTTGAGCTTCTTTAGCTCTTTCTTCACCGGCAGCACGAGCTGTTTTTTCATCATCAAAGACAACAAAACGGTCTCCGGCTTCAGGAACATCATTTAAACCAGTAATTTCAATTGGTGTAGATGGAGTTGCAACTTCAAGGTCTTCACCTAATTCATTAGTCATAGTTCTAACTCTACCGAAAGTGTCACCAACAACAATTGGATCACCAACGTGCATTGTTCCTTGTTGAACTAATAAAGTAGCAACTGGTCCACGACCACGGTCAAGTCTAGCTTCAATTACAGAACCTGCAGCATGTTGCTTAGGGTTAGCCTTTAGTTCCATAACGTCTGATTCTAGAAGAATCATATCTAGTAATTCGTCCACGTTAGTTCCCATCTTAGCAGATAGTTGAACGAAGATAGTGTCACCACCCCAGTCTTCTGGGATAAGTTCATAACTAGCTAATTGTTCAATAACATGGTTAGGGTTAGCACCCGGTTTATCAATCTTGTTGATTGCAACAATAATTGGTGTCTTGGCAGCCTTAGCATGATCGATAGCTTCGATTGTTTGTGGCATAACACCATCATCAGCAGCAACAACTAAAATGGTAATATCAGTGATATCAGCACCACGAGCACGCATTGCAGTAAATGCAGCATGTCCTGGTGTATCTAAGAATGTAATAGTTTTACCATTTCTCTTTAATTGGTAGGCACCAATAGCTTGTGTAATTCCACCAGCTTCACCAGCTGTGATGTGTGAGTTTCTCAAGTAATCAAGCAACGTAGTCTTACCATGGTCAACGTGACCCATGATAGTAACTACTGGTGCACGATCTTCTAAGTAATCAGTATTTTCTGCTTCTTCATCAAAAATTTTATCGATATCAGAAACGTTAACTTCAACTTTTTCTTCAGCTTTCATACCGTAGTCTTCAGCTAATAGTTCAATTGTATCCTTATCTAGAGATACATTTTGGTTAACCATAATTCCTAATAGGAATAATTTCTTAACAATTTCAGCAGGTTCTCTATGAATAAGCTTTCCAATTTCTTGAGCATTCATACCAACACTGTAAACTAAAGTTTCTGGTAATGGACGTTCTTTTCTTTCTGGAGCTTTCTTATTCTTGTTGTTTTGTCTAATACGTTGGTTCTTAGTGTACATCCCTGCAAACTTGTTGTTTCCACGGTTGTTCTTCTTATTAAACTTCTTCTTATTCTTCTTACCTTTTTTAAAGTCGGAAGATGAATTATTGTTTGTGTTGTTTGTGTTACTAGTGTTTCTTGTACTATTTGTATTGTTATTGTTCATAGATTGTCTTGCCTTATCATTATTATTTTGATTTAAAGTCTTACGTGGCTTTTCGGCAGGTTTCTTAGAATTATTGTTAGCATGTTTAGTGTTTGTGGCTTTGTCACTCTTAGCCGGCTTATTTTTTGAAGCAAAATGATCACGAATAGCTTTTTCTTCATCCGCTGTTAATCCGGACATATGATTTTTAACATCATATCCCTTCTTTTTTGCTTCATCAATTATTGTCTTACTAGCTACATTTATCTCTTTAGATAATTCGTAAATTCTTTTCTTACCCATACCATCACGTTCCTTTACAATTATTTGTCATTTCCTTCAAACGTTTGGCAAATCCATTATCCGCAATTCCGATTATGGTTCGAGGAATTCCAATTGCATCGCTTATGTCTACCTTAGTAAACATTTGATTGGTTGGAATGTTATATGAATTAGCCTTATCTGTAAATTTCTTCAAGCTGGCTTTTCCAGAGTCAGTAGCGATAATCAGAAATTTAATTTTATTCTTTTTTATTGCGTTAAGCAATATGTCTTCACCAGTGGTAATCTTACCAGCACGTTTTGCGATACCAATAAAGTTTAAAATTTGCTCTTTATTTGTCATTTTCAAAAAGTTCTTTTCTGGCTTGTTTATGATCAACGTATGCAATTAATTCATCGTAAAAGTCATCGCTTAGATTAACTGAGAAAACTTCGTTTAGTTTCTTAGAAGCCTTAGCCTTTTCAGCTACTTTTACATCAATTGATACATATGCTCCTCTACCTGATTTTTTACCAGTTTCATCAATAGAAACGTTATCTTCTTTATCTTTAACGATTCTAACTAAATCTTTTTTGGGAGCCATTTCACCGGTGACAACATCTTTTCTCATTGGAATTTTTCTTGTTCTCATTGAACCATCACTCCTTAAGCTGATAATTAGTCGTTATCAATTCCTTCATCATCATCTGTAGCATATTCTTCTACACCATCTGCTTCAGATTCTGATTTAATATCAATCTTGTATCCAGTTAACTTAGCAGCTAATCTAGCGTTTTGACCACGTTTACCAATGGCTAATGATAATTGATAATCTGGAACAATTACTGTACATGCTCTTTCATTTTCTTCATCAAAAATAACGTCAACTACTTCAGATGGATTTAATGAGTTAGCAATGAATTCGGCAGGATCTTCTGTCCATTGAACGATGTCCATGTTTTCTCCGCCAAGTTCATTAACGATTGTTTGTACACGTTGACCTCTTGGACCAACAGTAGTTCCAACTGGATCGATATCTTCACTGTTTGATCTAACAGCTACTTTAGCACGATCTCCAGCTTCTCTGGCAATTGAAACAATTTCAACAGTGCCATCATAAATTTCAGGAACTTCTTCTTCAAATAATCGTTTTAGTAAACCAGGTGCTGTTCTACTAACAAAGATTTGTGGCCCTTTGGTAGCATCTTCAACACGGTTAACATAGACCTTAATTCTATCTTGTGGTCTGTATTGTTCGTTTGGCATTTGATCATTCTTTGGCATTACAGCTTCAACCTTGCCTAAGTCAACATATACAAATCGATCATCTTGGCGTTCAATTTCACCAGTGATTAATTCATCTTGGTACTTACTGTATTTGTTATAAACAATAGTTCTTTCTGCTTCACGAACTCTTTGCATAATAACTTGCTTAGCAGTTTGAGCAGCAATTCTACCAAAATTCTTAGGTGTAACTTCAAACTTGATTTCATCGCCTAATTCATAACCACGGTTTAATTGTAGTGCATCTGCAATGCTGCATTCTAGACGTGGGTCAACTACTTCTTCAACGACTGTCTTTACAGCATATACATGAATGTTACCCTTCTTTTCATCGAAAACTACTTCCACGTTTTGTGCTTGGTTGTAGTTTCGTTTGTAAGCTGACATTAATGCAGCTTCTAGGGCATCAATAACAGTTTCCTTAGAAATTCCCTTATCATTTTCTAGGGCATCTAATGCGCCTAAAAGTTCTTTACTCATTTTAATATCTCCCTTAGCTAAAATTTAATTGCTAGTCTTGCTTTGGCAATAGATTTTCTTGGTATATTTAAATCTTTAATTCGACCCTTTAAATTAACAGTCAAAATAAGTTCTTCATCACTTAACTCTTTCAATGTACCTTCGTATACTTTTTCACCATTGATAGGTGCATAAAGTGATACATGAATGTATTCACCAACTGCGTTTTCATAATCTTGAGGTTTCTTAAGAGGTCTTTCAGCTCCAGGTGATGATACTTCTAAAAAGTATGCTTGTGGAATTGGATCCGGTTCAATGGTATCTAGTTTTTCACTTAATTCATCTGATACCAAGGCACAGTCTTCAATGTTAATACCACCATCTTTATCAACATAAACTCTTAAATACCAACTCTTACCTTCATGTACGAATTCGATGTCATATAAATAAAAACCATGACTATCTAGAATTGGTGTTACTAATTCTTTTACTGTTTGTGTAACTTCGCTCAATGATACGCCTCCTAAAAAATCCAATAAAAAGAGCGAGCATTTCTGCTCACTCCTTTCTTCTCAGATATAAACTATCGTTATTTTACCATGGATAGTTATTTTAATCAATACATACTACATCATATCGAATAGGCTCAATTGATTTTCATCAGGTAAATTATCAATTACATGATTTTCAGTCATGAACTCAATTAACTTCTTAGATACTTTTCCACGCTTGGCCAAATCTTCCTTTGAAATAAACTCTTTATCAGCTCTAGCAGCAACAATTTGCTTAGCGACGTTTAATCCAAGACCTGGAATAGCGTTAAATGGAGCAATCAATTTATTGTCTTCAATTAACCATTGTTCAGCATCAGATTTATTCAAATCAACCATTTCGAAATCAAAACCTCTTTCTAACATTTCATTAGCTAATTCCAAAACAGTTAATAAATTCTTATCTTTTGCAGAAGCATCATTACCTAAATCGTTAATTTCTTTCATTCTAGTTTTCACAGCGTCTTTACCTCGACACATTGAAACTAGATCAAAATCATCAGCTCTAACTGAGAAATATGCACAGTAATATACTAATGGGAAGTACACCTTAAAGTATGCAACTCGTAACGCCATTAATACGTACGCAGCAGCATGGGCTCTAGGGAACATGTACTTAATCTTTAAACATGAATCAATATACCATTGTGGAATATTAACCTCATGCATTTTTTCTTGCCATTCGTCTTTGATACCTTTACCCTTACGGACAAATTCCATAATTTGGAATGATGTTTCTGAGTCTAATCCCCAATTAATTAAATCAGTCATGATATTATCACGACATCCAATAACGTTGGCGATGGTTGCTTTACCTTCTTTAATCAACTCATCCGCATTTCCTAACCACACGTCGGTACCATGGGACAATCCTGAAATTTGTAGTAATTGAGAATAGTTCTGTGGATTAGTTTGTTCAAGCATCCCTCTAACAAACTTAGTTCCAAATTCAGGAACACCTAGCGTACCTGTTTTTGATTGAATTTGTTCTTCAGTTACACCAATTGTTTCAGTTCCTGAGAATAGCCCCATTACACCCGGATCATCCATTGGTATTGATTGTGGATCAATACCTGATAAATCTTGTAGCATTCTAATCATGGTTGGATCATCATGCCCTAAAACATCCATTTTCAAAATATTATCGTGAATTGAATGGAAATCAAAGTGGGTTGTTTCCCAGGCTGAATTTTGATCATCAGCAGGATATTGAATTGGTGTAAAGTCAAAAATATCCATGTCATCTGGAACGATAATAATCCCAGCTGGATGTTGTCCCGTTGTTCTCTTAACACCAGTATCACCCTGGGCCAATCTATCAATTTCAGCGGATCTGATGGTTTGCTGAGTATCTCTTTCATACGCTTTAACATAACCATAAGCCGTCTTATCTGCAACCGTACCAATGGTTCCAGCACGATATACGTTATTTTCACCGAACAAGACTTTTAAGTAGTTATGTGCAATTGGTTGATAATCACCAGAGAAGTTTAAATCAATATCAGGAACCTTATTTCCACTAAAACCTAAGAAAGTTTCGAACGGAATATTATGACCATCACCAATCATCAATGTGCCACATTCAGGACATTCCTTGCGTGGTAAATCATATCCTGAACCATATTCACCTTTCATAAAGAAATGTGAGTACTTACAGTTAGGACAACGATAATGTGGTGGCAGTGGATTAACTTCAGTAATACCAGACATTGTGGCAACCAAACTAGATCCAACCGAACCACGAGATCCAACTAAATATCCATCTTTATTACTCTTATCTACCAATCTTTTGGCAATCAGATAAATAACTGCATAACCGTTACCAATGATACTATCTAATTCCCTGTCTAATCTTGCTTGAAGGAAATCAGGTAAATCATCTCCGTATAGTTCATGTGCTTTATCCATTGTCGAGTTACGAATTTCATCATCCGCACCCTTCATGTGAGGTGGATATAGTTTATCCAACACTGGATGAATTCCATCATCAACCATATTGGCAATTTTTTGTGTATTATCTACAACGATCTCCTTACTTAAATCATCACCTAAGTAACTGAAGTCATCTAACATTTCGTTTGTGGTTAAAAACGGTACCTTAGGTAACTCATTTCTGTTTAATGGGTTTGCTCCACCTTGAGAATGAATTAATATTTTTCTGTAAATAAAATCTTCAGGATCTAGATAATGAACATCCCCAGTTGCGACAACTGGTATATCCATTTCATGTCCCATATCGATCATATTTTGCATCAATTCTCTTAGATGCTGTTTGCTATGAATAAGTTCAGAATCAATCATTGGCTTATATGCCGCACTAGGTTGAACTTCCAAGTAATCATAAAACTTAGCTTTTTTCTTAGCTTCTTCTTTCCCTTTTTGCAGCATTGCAGTGAACACTTCACCATTAGCACAAGCGGAACCGATTAAAATACCTTCTCTGTATTTTTCTAAGACACTTCGTGGGATTCGTGGAACACGATAGAAGTATTCAACATTAGAAATTGAAATTAACTTATATAAATTCTTCAATCCAGATTGCGTTTGCGCCATTAGAATAGCATGGAAAGGTCTGGCATGCTTATAGGAATCATTATCAGACATATGTTCATTTAATTGTGAAACTCTGGTAATGCCATAATTTTCTTCTGCGTCTTTGATGAAAATATAGTTTAAATGTCCAGTAGTTTCAGCATCATATACCGCACGGTGATGGTGTTCCAATGCTACGTCAAACTTCTTAGCTAAAGTATTTAAACGATAGCTCTTGTAGTTTGGATACAAAAATCTTGCTAATGGCAAAGTATCAATAATCGGATTTTGGATTTCTTCCATTCCGTATCTTTGATATCCAACATTCATAAAGCCGACATCAAAAGTAACGTTATGTCCAACGATAATTGAATCACCACAAAATTCTCTAAATAACTTAAATACTTCTTCTTCTGATTTAGAACCTTTAACCATATCATCAGTAATAGAAGTTAATTCTGTAGTGAAGTCAGATAAATGAAAACCAGGATCAATGAATTCTTCAAATTGATCTAATACGTTATTATGTTGCATTCTAACGGCTGAAACTTCGATGACTTTATCGTAAATTGCTGATAATCCAGTTGTTTCAATATCAAAAACAACATATGTAGCATCCGCTAATTCCCTATCATCTTCATTAAAAGTAATTGGCACCCCATCGTCAACAATGTTTGCTTCAACACCATACAACATCTTAATGTCATTTTTTTGCGCTGCTGTATATGCAAATGGGAAACCTTGTGCAGCCGTATGATCGGTAATTGCTAACGCAGGATGACCCCACTTGCTTGCTCTACTTACATATTCTTCAATACTGTTAGTTGCATCCATTTGACTCATTTTGGTATGCAAATGTAATTCAACACGCTTATCTTCAGATGTATCCATTCTGTCTTCATGATGAAGTGGATTAATGTCGTATGCATTCAAGGTTAGTTCATGACTATAATTATCTTCTTGAATTCCACCACGAACTTTTATCCAATCTCCTTCTTGTAATGCAGCAAAATTGGCTTCATCAGTTTCATTATTGGAGAACTTTTTAACTTCAATTGATGATGAATAATCGGTGATTTCTAACATCATTAATTGTCTTCCAGAACGAAGTGAGCGGATTTCCTTTTTGAAGATATGACCGTTAACAATGACCATTTTTTCTTCTTGCACTATATCGATCATTTTAGTTACATCTAAATCTTCTTTAATTTTCTTACCGATTTGAACTTTTCCCTTAGGAACAGCGTTAGCAGCTTTCTTCTCACGTTTGCTAGAAGATTCTTGAATAGCCTTCATAGCACGTTGTGCTAATTCAGCATCTTTTTTCTCACGTTCGATTTTAAATTGTTTGATTCTTTCTTGAGAAGCTGTTTCATCAATAAAGACATTAATATGAAATTCGGGAAAACCTAAGTTTTGGTAGTTTGCTTCAATTGCTCCTAAAGCTTGGTCAACAATCAAGTTTTTGACAATTTCATTATCTGCAGCTAGTTCTACCTTATTTCCATTCAAATTAGGTTCGCTATTTCTCAATAGTTCATTTCTAATTGAATCTGATAAATCCGCATGCTTTACAACCCATTCCCAATATTGACCTAGGGTCTTATTGTCAAAACTATTATCATTTACCTTTAAACTAATCTTAGTTTCAGCAATCTCATCAAATGTTGCTTGCATACGATTATAAAAATCGATAAAAACATCGTAATTTAGAATCTTAGGTAACATTAAATTAAATTGCCATACTTTAGATTTTTTATGAATATCAATCGATTCAATTTGTCCATCTTTAAAGTCTTCAGAATCAACCTTATCACCCAGTTGAAGTTGATTTAGTAACTTTTTAAACAATTCTTCGTTATTAGCCAACGTCATCCCTCCAATCTTAATCAGCTAAAAAAGGTCAGTACTGGACACTGACCTCTTTTCTATTTCAAATCTTTTAGTAGGATTTCAACTGTATTAACAACTTCTTCTTGTTTTACTTCTACAGTTTCACCTGTTTTTCTAATCTTGATTTCTACGATACCTTCGCTAGCTTTTTTACCGACAGTAACTCTGATTGGTAAACCGATTAGATCAGAATCAGCAAATTTAACTCCTGCTCTTTCTTTTCTATCATCAGTTAACACATCAAATCCAGCATCTTTAAGAGCTGTTTCTAATTCGTCAGCAACACTAACTTGTGTTTCGTCTTTTGTATTTACAGGAATTAAGTGAATATCAAAAGGAGAAATTGACTTAGGCCAGCTTAGTCCATTTTCATCCGCTTGTTGTTCAGCAATTGCTGTTAGTAATCTACTAATACCAATTCCATAACATCCCATAACTACAGGTGTTTGACGTCCATTTTCGTCAAGAACATTTGCTTCTAAATCTTTTGAGTATCTTGTTCCTAACTTGAAAATATGAGCAATTTCGATTCCCTTAGTGAACTTAAGAACGCCTGAACCGTCTGGTGAAATTTCACCTTCTTGAACTTCTCTAAAATCACCATATTTAGCATTTTCAATATCTCTCTTAGGATTTACATTAGCAAAATGGTAGCCATCTTCGTTAGCACCAGCGTATGCATTAACCATATCTTGTACATAGTTGTCAACCAAAATAGTAACTGATTCATCTAAATTGAAAGGTCCAACATATCCACGAGATGTGTTAGTAAATTCCTTAATTTGATCATCATTTGCTAAATCAAAGAATGAAGCACCTAATTCTGATTTAACCTTAACATCGTTAACTTCATGGTCTCCACGAACTAATACTAAAACAGGTTTTTCATCAGCAATAAATAACACACTCTTGATTACATTACTTGCTATTGTATCTAGTAATTCAACATCATCTTCAATTGACTTAACATTTGGAGTACTAATCTTTTCAAGATCTTTTTGAGTTTCAGTTGATTGATCAGGTACGTACATACTCTTAGCCATTTCTAAGTTAGCAGCGTATTCACTATCATCTGAATATACAATTGTATCTTCACCAACAGCTGCAGGAGCAGAGAATTCAATTGAATCTGATCCACCCATAGCTCCACCATCACCAATAATAGTACGATAATCAAGACCTACTTGATCAAAGATTTTACGATATGCATCTTCCATTTGATTGTAGATACGGTCTAAATCTTCATCGTTAATTGAGAATGAATATCCATCTTCCATAATAAATTCACGGCCACGTAATAATCCATTACGAGGTCTTTCTTCATCACGATATTTTGGTTGAATTTGGTAAAGTACCAAAGGTAACTTTTTGTATGACTTAATTGAGTCACGAATAATTTCAGTATAAGTTTCTTCATGAGTTGGACCTAAAATAAAGTCTGTGTCATGACGATTTTTTAATTGAAATAATGTTGGTCCATATGTTGCTAATCGACCAGATTTTTCCCATAAGTTTGCAGGTAATACAGCTGGCATAAGTGTTTCATTTGCGTCAATTGCATCCATTTCTTTTCTAATGATGTTTTCAATCTTTGAAATAACTTTGTATGCAAGTGGTAAATATGCATACATCCCCGCTGATACTTGCTTGATATATCCCGCTCTAAGCATTAGTTGATGACTAATAGCTTCTGCACCCTTAGGTGCTTCTTTAAGCGTTGGGATTAACATTTTTGATTGTTTCATAAAAAATCTCCTTATACATTATTAGTGTAGAAAATATCTTTGGATATCATTAATTGTCACTAATAGCATTAATACAACAATGATTGCAAACCCTATTAGAGTAACAACTGTTTCTACTTTTTCAGAAGTTGGTTTTCTTCTAATTGCTTCAATTATGTTCATTAATATTTTACCACCATCTAAGACCGGAATTGGTATTAAATTCATAATTGCTAAATTAATAGATAAGAAAGCAATGAAGTATACAACCCCTGCCATCCCAAGTTTAGTTGCCTTAGATGTATTAGCATAAATTGCAACTGGTCCACCTAAATCATTTAAACTAAAGTGACCGCTAACCATATAAGCCAATTGAGAATATAGTGACTTCGTCATATACCAAGTTCTAGTAAAGCCAGATAATAACTTAGCTCCAAACGATGTATCTAGTGTGTTTTCAATCCCGATTAAACCATATTTCTTCCCATTTGATTCTTGTGAATCTGTTTTTAGTTTAATGATATGGGTTTGATTATTTCTTTCAACTGTTAAAACAACGTTAGTATTTGGCTTGCTTTGAATAGCTGAACTTAATTCGTTCCAATTATCAGTTTTAACATTATCGACCTTGATAATCTTATCACCGTTTTTGATTCCAGCATCTCTAGCTACAGAGTGTCCAGAAGCTGTGTTTACTTTATTTTGTGTGCTAACAACCCCACCTTGTAGGAAAGATAGCAATGAAAATGCTACAATCGCAAGTAAAACATTATTAAAAATACCTGCAAAATTAGTAATCATCTTTTTTAATACAGGTGCATTTTGAAATTGAACGTCTTCAGGAGCAATTTGAACTGTTGTCCCATCAGATTCAATCATTAGTGCATCATGATTAACATTAAAGCGTTTTACATCTTCATTATTGTCTTGATACCCTTCAATCCATAAACCCTTTTGAAGATCAATGTCTGAAACTTCTAATGGTAGTCCGTTAATATTTCTTTTCTTTTGGCTAGTGTTAATTAATGTAACTTCATCTTTATCATTAAATTCAAGAGTAACTGGTGTTCCAGGTTCCAGTTGTTGCGTTTCATTATCAGCTAATCCAGCCATTCTAACGTATCCACCTAATGGTAAAATTCTGATGGTATATGTTGTATGGTTATGACGATAAAAGAAAATTTTAGGACCCATTCCAATGGAAAATTCTCTTACCATTATTCCTGATTTTTTGGCTGCAATAAAGTGACCAAACTCATGAACAAAAACTAATATTCCAAAGACAACGATGAATGCGAGTATTGTCGTAATCATTTTAAAACTCCTTTAGGCTAGATAATGCCGAACAAATGAAGAAGTGGTAGTACAAATAGCAAACTATCAAATCTATCTAAGATTCCACCATGACCTGGCAAGATTTTACCAGAATCCTTAACTTGATAATATCTCTTCAATGCTGATTCTACTAAATCACCAAATTGTCCTGCAATTGATAACACGGCAGTGATAATTATTGCTACCAACATTGATACGTTACCAATTTCAAATGATTGCATCCAAACAGTAGCAACGATAATCGCTAGTACAGATCCACAAATAGATCCTTCCCAAGTTTTGTTGGGACTTACATGTGGAGCTAATTTGTTTTTACCTAATTTTCTACCAAATACGTATGCTCCAGAATCGGTAATCCAAACAATAAATAAAGCATAGAATAAAACTGCAATCCCTGCACCTCTTGCTTCAATAAAGTAATGGAACCCCATTCCGATGTATAACATTGCAATAGTTAATACTCCAGCATCATCAAATGAAAAAATATTTTTTGTAATAACGTTTCTTAACATTAATAACATAACGATAATGTAAAAAATAAAATTAACACTTAAAAAATGTGGTAATGCACTAAACCAATTTGAAGGAGCTATTAGAATACTAACCCCTAAAAATGATAGTAATGCTTCTGGAGAAACTAATAGTTTCTTCTTCATAATTAAAACTTCTGACATTGCTACAATTCCCAATGCAATTGCGCCAACTTCGATTAGAATTCCACCAATCAATACAATTGGCACAAAGAAAGCTAAAGCGATGATTGCTGTTATTACTCTTGTTTTCATATTTATCTCCTAAATTATTTATTTGTTAAACCACCAAAACGACGATGTCTAGATTGGAAAGTTAAAATACAATTTTTCAAATTATCTTCAGTATAATCGGGCCACTTAGTATCGTCAAAAACGAATTCACTATATGCTAATTGCCATAATAAAAAGTTAGATAATCTTTCTTCTCCACTGGTACGAATAAGTAAGTCAGGATTGGCATATTCGCCTAAATCAGCAGTCATTAGATTATCTGAAACAGTTTCTTTATTGATGCTATCAATTGATATTTCGTTATTAGAAACTTTTTCTGCAATGGATTTAACAGCGGTTACGATTTCATCTTGACTACCGTAATTCAAAGCAAAGTTTAAAACCATTCCTGTACAGTCCTTTGTATCCTCAATGGCATTTTTTATAGCAGTTTGTGTTTGTTTAGGCAATTGATCAACGTATCCCATAACGTTAACTTTTACATTATTCTTTACCAAATCAGGAACAAAAGTACTAAAAAATCTTTCTGGAAGATCCATCAAATAGTTAACTTCTTTTTCTGGTCTTTTCCAATTTTCAGTAGAGAAAGCATATAAAGTTAATACCTTAACGCCTAAATCACTAGCTGATTGTGTGATTTTTTTTACTACGTTCATTCCTTGCTTATGTCCAGCAATTCTAGGTAGGTGTCTTTCTTGAGCCCATCTACCATTACCATCCATGATTATCGCAATGTGATTAGGAATGTTTTCATAATCAAATTCGATAACCTTGCTTTTCTTTTTAAAATTAAACATCATTTTCACCTAATTCATACAAATAAAGGATGAGAATAAATCCTCATCCCAAATTAGTTAAGTTATTTTATTGGATTAATCTCCATTCTCCACGTTTAGCTTCAACTAAAGTTTCAAAATACTTTAATAGTTGGTTGGCTTCATCCGCGTTTTGGTCACCTAACATATTTAGTCCTTCTCCGGTTGGAATAGGATCACTTAAATCTGTTATTTCAGAACCGTTCTCAATGGTAGCCTGTGTAAATGCGACGATCCAGTCATCTTCAATTAATTTAGAAACAACTAAGAAAATGTTGAATTGTTCTTCAACATAAACTGGCATAACAAAAATTCCGTCTTGAATTTCTTCAACTGTATTGCCATTATATTCCAAAGATTTAATAGTTGAATCGTCTAAATCTCCATTTAATTTAAATACCATTTTTGTAAATTGTTCGGTTCCTGGTGTGACTTCCATTTCTTCCACGGTGATTCCCCCTGTCCTATCTCTTAACCGTTCATAACTTCTTTTTCTTTGTTATCAACAACAGCTTCTAAGTCTTTAATTTGATCATTAGTAAGCTTTTGTACTTTTTCTTCTAAATCATGAGCTTCATCGTCCGTGAACTCATCATTCTTATTACCTTTTTTAACGGCATCCATTGCTTCTCTTCGCACATTTCTAATAGCAACTTTACCTTGTTCTCCGACGGCTTTAACCTTCTTTGAAACTTCTTTTCTTCTTTCTTCAGTTAATTGTGGAACAATCAAACGAATGTTGTCTCCATCATTAGCTGGGTTAATACCAATATCAGCTTCTAGAATTCCCTTTTCGATATCATCTAAAGCAGATTTATCATAAGGACTAACCATAATAACTCTTGCTTCAGGAACTGTGATTGAAGCGATTTGGTTTAATGGAGTTGGTGCTCCATAGTATTCAACATTAACACCATTCAATAGACTGGCATTTGCTCTACCGGCTCTAATTGAAGATAATTCGTGTTTTAAAGATGCAATTGATTTTTGCATTTTTTCTTTTGCATTATCAAGAATTTCGTTTTGAGTAGCCATGTTTATTTCCCCTTAACTGTAGTACCGATTTTTTCACCCTTAACAACTTTTTCAATGTTGCCGGATTCATTTAAGTTAAAGACAACAAGTGGAATATCATTATCCATAGATAATGAACTAGCTGTTGTATCCATAACTTTAAGATTCTTATTAATAATATCCATTTGAGTTAATTCATCAAATTTAACAGCATCTGGATCTTGATTAGGATCAGCTGAGTAGATTCCATCTACACCATTCTTAGCCATCAAGATTGCGTCAGCATGAACTTCAGCAGCTCTTAATGCAGCAGTTGTATCTGTTGAGAAGAATGGGTTACCAGTTCCACCAGAGAAAATAACAACTCTATTCTTTTCTAAGTGTCTTACTGCTTTTCTTCTAATGTATGGTTCAGCAATTTGTCTCATTTCGATTGAAGTTTGTACTCTTGTTGGAACCCCCAATGATTCAAGGTTTTCTTGCAATGCTAATCCATTCATAACTGTGGCTAGCATTCCAATGTAATCTGCTTGAGTTCGTTCCATGCCCATTTTTGAACCAGCAACTCCACGCCACATGTTACCACCACCGACAACGATAGCGATTTGAATTCCTAATTCATAAACATTTTTTATTTCTTGAGCGATTTTCTTTATCACAGGTGGGTTGATTCCGAACCCTTCGTCACCAGCTAGGGCTTCACCACTAAGCTTTAGGACGATACGTTTATATTTTAAATCAGACATCGAATTTCCTCCATTACAAGTTCATTAACTTAATTTTAGCATAATATGCACCCTAAAAACAGATTATTGCAATAAATATTTGGATAAAAACACATAAAAAAAGGACACAAAATAGTGTCCTTCTTCATATTTATTATTTAATTTGACTATTAACTTCGTCAACAAAGTTTGTTTCTTGTTTTTCGATACCTTCACCAACTTCGTAACGTACGAAAGCTTTTAGTGAACCACCGTTTTCTTTAACAAATTCGCCAACAGTCTTGTCTGAGTCCATAACGAATTCTTGATCAGCTAAACTGATTTCTGAAAGGAACTTGTTTAGACGACCTTCAACCATTTTTTCAACGATATTTTCAGGCTTGCCTTCTTGTAGAGCTTCCTTCTTCAAGTTTTCTCTTTCAGCTTCTAGTCTGTCTTGAGGAACTTCGTTTCTGTCTAGGTATTCTGGTTTTGTAGCAGCAATGTGCATAGCAACATGCTTAGCAACAGTTTCATCTACACCTTGGATTTGAACAAGTGCACCAATTAGACCTTGGTTGTGTAGGTAGTGACCAAAGCTTTCGTCATCAGCTTTGCTTAGAACAACAAAACGACGAAGAGTGATCTTTTCACCAGTAATTTGAGTAGTGTTAATAATCTTATCGTTGATTGTTTCACCATCAACATCAAGAGCTAAAGCAGCTTCTACATCAGCAGGTTTTGCTTCAACAATTTTAGCTGAGATTAAATCAATAAGATTCTTAAAGTCATCGTTACCTGAAACGAAATCAGTTTCAGCATTAACTTCAACGATAGCAGCATCGTTTCCGTGTGTAACAACACGAGTTAAACCGGCAGCAGCAACACGGTCACTCTTCTTTTCAGCTTTAGCAATACCCTTTTCACGTAAGTATTCGATAGCTTTCTTTTCGTCACCATCAGAAGCAACTAAAGCTTTCTTAGCATCCATCATACCTACACTTGTTTTTTCACGTAGTTCTTTTACTTGAGCAGCAGTAATCTTTGCCATTGTTATGGCCTCCTTAATTTATATCATTAAAAAAGGCCGACTCATTCCCAGGCCTTATCGGTCCAAACATGAGTCAGCCTAAGCGTTTAAACAATATTAATATTTAAAATATTACTTGTCTTCACTTTCGTTTTCATCTTTAGTGTCTTCAAATGTGCTTTCGCTAACATTTTCTTCACCTTGGTTACCTTCAATAATAGCGTCAGCCATTTTTGCAGTAATTAGACGAACGGCACGGATAGCATCATCGTTTGATGGAATGATAACATCAACATCATCAGGATCTGAGTTAGTATCAACCATAGCAACGATAGGAATGTTTAATTTGTGAGCTTCATGAACAGCGATTTGTTCTTTACGAGGGTCAACGATAAACATAACATCTGGAACCTTAGGCATATCTTCGATACCACCAAGGAATTTTTCAAGCTTGTCAGTCTTCTTCTTTAGAAGAGCAACTTCTTTCTTAGGTAGACGTTCGAAAGTACCATCTTCAGCCATCTTCTTAAGATCCTTTAGGTACTTAATACGACTTTGGATAGTGTCCCAGTTAGTTAAAGTTCCACCTAACCAACGGTGGTTAACGTAGTATTGACCTGAACGAACAGCTTCTTCTTGGATTGAATCTTGAGCTTGCTTCTTAGTACCAACAAAAAGAACAGTAGCACCTTTAGCAGCTTCATCCTTCATGAAGTTGTAAGCATTATCGATCATCTTAACAGTCTTTTGTAAGTCGATAATGTAAATTCCGTTACGTTGGGTAAAGATAAATTTCTTCATCTTAGGGTTCCAACGACGAGTTTGGTGTCCGAAATGAACACCAGCTTCTAGTAATTGTTTCATAGAAATAACAGCCATTATAATAGCCCTCCAAAAAAAGTTTTTTTCCTCCCCAATAATCATCCCACTTAGAAACCATAATAATGGCACTTACTAAGCAGTCATATTGAGTGTGAATTGGTGATAAACACCGAATATTATTGTATATCAGCACCGGTAAATAATCAAGCTAAAATTTGACTACTTTGTCAGAATTTCCAGTTTTAATTAAATCTCTATTTGCATCCATAGCAAATTCAACCATATTTTGAACAGCTGTCTTTGTATAAAATGCAATATGTGGACTAACTAAAACATTGTCTCTTCCCATCAGATTCTTTAATCTTTCGTCAGGAACAGCTGAAAAATCTTTAAAGTCTTCATTAAACACTCCCACTTCACCTTCGTATGTGTCTAATGCTACCCCTGCAATTTTACCTGAATCTAGAGCTTTGATTAATGCATCTGTATCAATCAAAGTCCCTCTTGCCGCGTTAATAATGTATGAACCATCTTTCATTTCCGATAAAGTTTTTTCATTTACCATGTGTTCGTTTTCTTTAACGGCCGGAACATGAAGAGAAATGATATCAGCTTTCTTAAATAGATCATCTGGAGTATCAACATAAACGCCTTGCTTTTCTAGTTCTGGATTTCTAAATGGGTCATAGGCAATTACCTTGGCACCAAACCCTCTACAAATATCTAAAAGAACTCTACCAATTCTACCTGTTCCAAAAATTCCAACAGTCTTAGTATGCAGTTCTTCTCCAATTTCAGGAGCCCATCTTAAATCACCAGATCTTTGTTTACTTTCAAATCTTTTGGTATTTCGAAGTAATCTCATAATTTGTGTAATTGCTAACTCAGCAATAGCATTTGGTGAATAAGCAGGAACGTTAGTGACTGTAATGCCATTTTTTAATACTGCTTCAACATCAATGTTATCAGTTCCAACATTTCTAAGAGATAAATAGTGGATATTAAATTCACCCAGTTTATCTAGAATTTCCTTGGTGTATGGTTTTTGTTGATATGCGACAACCCCATCAAAACCTTCAGCTTTTAAAACTGTAGTTGAATCAAGCAGTTCAGTTTCGACCTTAACTTCAACATCTGGATTGTTATTTTCCCATTCCTTTAGAAAAGATAACTCGTCGTTTCTAATACCATATGCAATTATTTTCATTATGAAACCTCCTATTTATATTTACTTAGTCATAAAAACTATAACAGGTGTTCTTTATTAATATCGACACCATGACTTTTTAAATAGTCTATCTTCTTTTTTCTACTTTGATGCTTAAAGTGATATTCAGCACTTAACGCATCATGTTTATTATCAAATTCTTCATGATAAATCATCTCAACAGGTAAGTGATTTTTAGTATACTTAGCCCCTTTACCTGATTGATGTTGCTCTAGACGATGCTTTAAATCATTAGTATATCCACCATATAAAGAATTGTCTCCACACTTGAGAACATACATAAAATATCTATTTTCCATATAAAACATTCCTAACATATTCTGTATACTCGTTAGACTCATCTTGATAAACAGTTATTGGTGGAAGAATTTTGGTGCCACCATTTTTACCAGATTTTATTCCTTCAATCAAAACCATGTTAGCATCTTTTTGCTTTCTAGGATGAATAAATCGAATTACTTTTGGCATTATGTCATGCGACTTCATTGAATCTAGTAACTCTAATAACCTGTCTGGCCTATATACGAAAAATACTTTTCCGTTTGTTTTCAATAAATCAGAACACACAGTGTTAATTTTGTCTAAATTGGTAGTAATTTCGTGTCTTGCGATTGCTAAATATTTATTAGGATTTTTCTTGCTATTATCTAAATTAGGAAAATATGGTGGATTACATGTAATCACATCAACTGAATCCTTTGCTAGATAATCCGTAGAATTATCTAAATCATCATTAATAACTTCTATTTTATTTTCAAGATTATTAAGCTCAACACTTCTCTTTGCCATGTCAGCCAATCTTGGTTGCAGTTCAATTTCCCATATCTTTCCACGGGTCTTATGTGACATAAATAATCCAACTGCACCGTTTCCGCTACATAAATCAACAGTAACGGAAGAATCCTTTTTAGGTAGTTTAGCAAAATCAGATAATAATACCGCATCAAGTGAAAATGAGAACACTTCGGGGTTTTGAATGATTTTAATGTCATTGCTGTATAACTGATCAATTCTTTCATTTTCTTTCAAAAGGTTGTTCATTTATATTCATCCCCCATTTTTTCCTTGCATATACTCATAATAATAGAATACTATTAAATAATAAAGTACGAGAGGAGTTAAATAATGTATTCTTTCTTAAAGATTTTATCTAGAATCATTTTATACCCAATAAATGGAGCACCAACATTCAAAAACAAACAACGTATCCCTGAGGGAAACTACATACTAGTCGCACCTCATCGTACCTGGTTTGATCCGTTATATTTTGCATTAGCTGCTAGTCCAAAAGAATTTGCCTTTATGGCTAAAAAGGAATTATTTAAAAATCCATTTCTTAAATTTGTATTAGTCCACGCAAACGTTTTAAGTGTTGATCGTGAAAACCCAGGGCCATCTGTAATTAAAGAACCAGTTAAAATTCTACAAAATTCAAATAAGTCTCTAATTATCTTCCCTTCTGGAACAAGACATTCACAAGACTTAAAAGGTGGCGCAACATTAATTGCTAAATTATCTAAGAAGCCATTGTTGCCAGCCGTATATCAGGGTCCACTTACATTTAAGAGCCTATTTTCTAGAAAAAGAGCTATCATTAATTTTGGTGATCCAATCTATCTAGATAAAGGTATTAAGCTAAATGAAGAAGGTCAAAAAGCAATTGAAGATCAAATGCAACAAGCCTTTGATAAGTTAGACCAAGAAATTGATCCCGAATTCAAATACATTGACCCTTCTAAAAAGTAATAAAAAAGACATAATCATTTGATTATGTCTTTTTTTTACTTGGCGTTAGCCTTCATACTATTCATCATTTGATTTAATTTCTTAGCTGATGGCTTTTGACCCATTTGCAACATCATTGCTCTTAATTGATCCTTGTTAATTGGGGGATTATCTTTAAGATATTTTTCCATGTACTTACGTGCCATGAAGAATCCACCAAATAGACCTACGATTAAAGCTAAAATAATTAGAATAATCCAAAAGAATGGTGACATAATTCTTCCTCCCTCCATTTATTTCTATTATTAATTTTACACAAATTAATAATTAAATTCAAAAGTTTTTTAGTCGTCACGAAGCCCTTTCTTTCTTTGAACTTCTTTAACTTTTTCTGGGGTAACTTCTTTACCCTCTTTATTAAAGATTTGAACCATTTCAATTTGGCTTCTCATGTTTTCTTTAAATCTTTTTAGATATTGTTTTCTAAGATCGGCTCTTTCGGCCTCTTCTTCTTTACTTAATCCTTCATTTTTAGCTTTATGAGCTAATTCGTTAATTCTAGGAATAAGTTTCTTTAAAATTGGATCTTCTGCTTCTGACATTTTATCCTCTCCTTTACGAACATTTGTTTTTATTTGTTTAATATGCTATATTTAAAACATTGAAAATACATATAAGAAACGGGGTATCGATTTGACTTTTTCAAAAGAAGAAAAATCTTCTAAACAATTAGCTATTTTAGAATTTATCTGGAAAAGAATCAATAGTCAAGGTTATCCTCCAACCGTTAGAGAAATTGGAGAAGCCGTTGATCTTTCTTCAACTTCTACTGTGCATGGACATTTAAGCCGTCTGGAAAAGAAAGGATTTATTGTTAAAAATCCTGCTAAACCTAGAGCACTAGAAATTACTGAAGACGGACTAAAAACATTGGGAGTAAATACTCATCCTGGACAAATCCCAGTTTTAGGAACTGTTGCTGCCGGGGAACCAATTTTAGCCGTGGAAGATACTTCCGAATTTTTCTCTATGCCTGAACAATACGACAATTCTGATGAAATCTTCATGCTTACCATTCAAGGTGAAAGTATGATAAACATTGGAATTTTAAATGGTGATAAGGTCATCGTTAGAAAACAATCAACTGCTAACAACGGTGACATTGTTATCGCCATGACATCAGAAAATGAAGCAACTTGTAAAAGATTCTTTAAAGAATCAGATCACTATCGTCTTCAACCAGAAAATGATAATTTAGATCCTATCATTTTAGATCAAGTTTATATCATTGGTAAGGTCGTTGGTTTATTCAGAGATAGTGTATTTTAAAATACTTCGCCTTCATAGTGATATTCTGGCATCTTTTCAAAGTCAAAGGATTCAACATCACTAACCTTTGTTAAGTATGACTTAGAACCATTTGAAAGCATTAAATTAACAATTGCATCCTTTTCATGGAATAAAACAACCGGTTTACCAATTGCATAAGCATATCCAATTTCAAAAGCTGTACCGCTATCAACATTATCGTCTACAAAGTCGATAATTGCGATGACGGCATCAGCTTTTTTTATTTCATCGACATCTAGTTGAAATACATCTTTAGACCATTGACTACTACCAATTTCGGCACCATCATTCACATTTGAATTTCTTGGACTAAAGTAATCTGTTACTGTTTTGTTTGCATCTAGTGCTTTTTCAACTCTTTCGATTCTTTCAATCTGTTCGTCATCAAAAAATGGACCTGCCAAATATAATCTCATGTTTATTCCTACTTTCTATCATAAATTCTTTGATGGTTCTTAACACCCTTAAGTGTAAATGTTGCATCATCATTGCTTGTATCAAAACTAAGTTCTTGGTCCTTAATTGGTACCCAATCATTAAAGATACTTTCATATTCAGAAACGGATACTTGTTTTCTGTTTGCGATATCAGAATCAATTTGACTTATCAATTCATTGTTTTTAAATTCTTTACATAATTTCATCGCAAAGAATTCACCTTGAGCTCCAGAACCGTAACTGAATAATCCAATTCTATCTCCAACATTTAACTGATCAGAATTATTTATTAATGACAAGAAGTTTAAATACAATGAACCAGTATAAAGGTTCCCGATGTTTTCATTATATACTTTTCCAAAACCAAATTCTGTTTTTAGTTTATCTTGATGTTCTTCACTAGCTTCATCAATAATCGCTCTTAATGCTTTAATCCCCATTTTTACATATGGTAAATGGAAAGTCATTGCAGCAAAATCTTCTATAGTTTTGCCAGTGATTTGCTTGTATTCATCCCATGTCTTTTTAAAGAAGTCCACATAAACATCATTTGAATAATGACCATCCACAACTGCTTCAGTTCTATATAATGGTCTCCAAAAATCCATTACATCATCAGAATAAAATGTACTTGATCCTTCAAATTCAGCAATTGAAGGATTAGCAGATATAACCATCGCAATTGCACCACCACCTTGGGTTACTTCACCTGGAGTATTAATGCCGTATCTTGCAATATCTGCACCGATAACTAGTGCTTTTTTCTCAGGATTATTTTCTACATATTCTTTGGCCATTTGTAATCCTGCAGTAGCCCCATAACAAGCTTGCTTAATTTCAAACGCTCTACCACTTCTGCTTAACCCCAACATATTTTGCAAATAAATTGCTGCAGATTTTGAATTATCAATTCCAGTTTCAGTCCCGAAAATAATTAAATCGATTTTTTCTCGATCATTATCATCAATTATTTTCAAACAAGCATTTGCAGCCATGGTAACTACATCTTGTGTTTTAGGAATAACCGCCATTTTCTTTTGACCAATTCCAATTAAAAATTTATTAGGGTCTTCATTTCTAGCATGTGCTAAATCCACCATATCAAGATACATGTCTGATGAATAAAAGCTCATCTTATCAATTCCAACATTCATAATCATAATCCACTCTTTCAAAATATATATTATTATAATTGTACTATGAAACTTTTCACTGCTCAAAGATTATAGTAAAAAAAGCGCACTTCAAAAGTACGCTTTACTTATTAACCATTTTTACTTCATATTGATCCTTTGCATTCAAGGAGTTAATTACTAGTCCATCATAGAATGGGCCAGCATAAACAAACCCTTCGTGGATTTGATCAACTGATAAGAATGTCCATTGGATAACTTCTTGTCCAAAACCACCAGTAGGAATTCTAACCCCCGTTAGTTGACCATATGTTCCATCAGATAATTTAATTTGTTGATTACCTTGTTTTGCATTAATCTTTAATTTAAGCATTATTAACTCTCCATAAAATAGATGTTATTTAAAATATACCATATTTTATCGATATAAGGAACTTACTTAGTAAATTTATCTTGGGCTTTTAAAAACGTATCGACATAATAATAAGTCTTATTGTATGTTTGATCACCAGTATATTGGTTAGGATATTCACCCCAGATAGAGATAGCAGCACCAATATTGTTAGCACTCTTTGTAATATCCTTTGTTGATTCATCGTTCCACATATTCATTTTCCATTTTTTGAACTCAGAAGTCCAAATCTTCTTAGATTCACTGGTAAATGATGTTGGGTCAGTAATCATGTATAAATAATAACTATTGTAATTAATCGTCTTAAAACCGGCTTTATTTAATTCTGGGAGCGTTGCTCTCATTCTGATATTATCTTTTCTATCTTTGCTTGAACTAACTTCACCGGTTAAACTCCAGTAATTAATTAAAATATCTTTGTGATACTTGTTCAAAACAGCCTTGTGAAAACTATCATTCCACATTTCAAGTTTTAAATGATTGGCATTTACATAATCATCAATTGCATTAATATACTTCACAACAGCTTCTTGATCGCTTTTATCGCTAATAGTTATTTCATCTGCACCGACAATAATGTGGTATCCGCTAGGAAGCATCCCTACGTATTCACTTAATAACCTCTTAGAAAAATCGATTGTTGCTTGTTTGTTGTAGTACATTTCATTGTAGCCATCTTTATTTTCTAATTCTTTCACTAATTTCTTTCCTTCAGAAGTGTATGAAAGAAGTTTAAAAATAGATTTAGCGTGACCTGGTAAGTCGATTTCAGGAATTACTTCAATTCCATGAGTGTAACCGTATTGAATTACATCTAATAATTGATTTTTACTTAAAAATGCTAGGTGTGTTTTGTTATTGTAGTAAACACCATTTTTAAGTGTTGCATTCTTTGTTGTTTGGCCTAACGTTGAACTTTCAACACCATATCTTTCATTATCGTTTAAGTGTAGTTGAAGATATGTACCATGATCTTTCTTTAATAAATCTATATATTTTTTGATTGTAGAAGTAGAATAATATGTTCTTGAACAATCCAATGATAAACCAATTCTCTTAGACTCGTTGCTGGTATCAGCAAGAGTTTTTTTAGTAAGGCTTCCCAATTGAATAAACATCAAGATTAAAAATAATATCATTCCAACGATTATAAATCGTTTATTTCTCATAATCACCACTCTTTTCTTCGCGATTATTATATTGATAGTATAGCATTAAATTAAAGAAAATCTATTGCTTTTACCATTTGTAATCATTATGAAATAGTTACAAGTTAATAATGCATTTCGAACCTTAAATTAATATAAAAACGCAGTTATCAAATTATGCTCTTATTAGAACGTTTAATTTGTAACTACGCTTTTTTCTTGAAATTCAGTTTAAGGATAGTACAGGAGTCGAACCTGCCCGCCGGTATTACCGGTTCGTCGGATTTCGAGTCCGATGCATTACCGCTCTGCCAACTATCCATATTAAGGGAAAGTCCCCTAGTAATTAGTATTTTAATAAACTAAGAATATCGTAATCCTTAATCTTTTCTCGTCCTTTAAGCGCTTCAATTTCCACGATGAAGGCAGCTCCAACGACGATCCCGCCAAGTTGTTCTACTAACTTAATTGTTGCTTCGATGGTTCCACCAGTAGCTAGTAAATCATCAGTAATTAATACTCTTTGTCCTGGCTTTACAGCATCGGAGTGAAGGTATAATGAAGATTTACCGTATTCTAGTCCATATGAAGCGCTCACAGTTTCACCTGGTAGCTTACCTTTCTTTCTAGCAGGAACAAATCCAATTCCTAAATCATAGGCCACTGGACAACCAACAATAAATCCTCTAGCTTCAGGGCCAACAATTAAATCAACTTTCTTTTCTTTAGCATATTTAACAATTTCATCAGTTGCTTGATGATATGCTTGTCCATCTTCCATCAATGGTGAGATATCTCTAAATAATACCCCAGGTTCCGGAAAATCTTGATAACTTGCTATATAGTCATGCAAATCAAGTGCCATTAGTTAATAACTTCCTTTCATTTACCCAAACAAATTCGAATAGCTTGTTTAAACTTTTCCCTACTAATAGCTAAAAGTTGCTTTTCAACTTCAATTTGTTTTTCTCGAGACTGGTAAGCGCGACTACTTGATAAATCACTTTTTACCAGATCAGGATTATAGTTCATAATTCCATTGTCAATGAAAACAAAATCTAACTCATTAAATACATTAATCATAAATATTAGGTTTTGAAGATCTATATTCAACTTCTTACTAATTTCATTGATATTATCATGTATTTTAATATCATTGTTCATCATAACGAACTTAAATAGTTTAGCATATTGCGCTCTATTTGGCATCCCTTTTGAACCAATATAATTATTTTTAAACAGGTAAAAGGTTAACGATTCACCGCTAATTTTAGCTAATAAATCTTCTAAAATGCCCGGTTCATTAGGACAATCAACTATTATTATATTATCAAATTTATCAATTGAAGACAAATCAGGGTATAAACAAGCTGCTGATTCGTCATTTATAATACTACCCAATTTATCGAATAATTTTGCATTAAAAAATACATAACCAGCGTTTGGATCGAACATCTCTTTAGCAATCACACGGGTTCTTTTATCGATTATTTGAACTCCGCTGCTGTACATATCATCTAGCATTACTTGAATAGTGGTTCTTCCCTTCCAAGTATTCTTTTCTAAATGTCCAGCAATCTTCATGTCATCAAAATTAGCACTTAATTCATCAGCCAAAGCACCATTTTTAAACGCTAAAACATTCACCTTACTGCCGTTATCTTCCATTTGAAAACGCAAATGACTATTGTCTTGTCCCATGGTCTTAATATTGGACACCATTTGAGGATTAAATTCAAAAATCGGATATTCGTTATCTGTTCCAAACGGAGCTAATAATTGTAATTGATTAAATAGTGCTTCATTCACTTGAGAACAGTTTAATATGTTCGATATTTTTAGTGTTGGTTTCGCGATTTTATCTAAATTATGAGTTTCTGCAAATTGATCTAAATGATTAATCAAAACATCAACTTTAGATTCTTCAACGCTTAATCCAACGGCCATTTCGTGTCCACCAAATGAAACTAATCCATCTCTTATTCCGTTGATAGCTTCAAACAAGTTAAATCCTTCGATACTTCTCCCAGAGCCTTTTAAAATTCTGGTTGTTGTATCTAAGTTCATAACAATACTAGGCTTTTGGAACTTTTCTACTAACTTATTAGCTACTATTCCAACTACCCCTTCATGCCAATTTTGACCATAAACAACAATAACTCGACTGTCTGGCTGTGTTTGAGCTTGAATTATCGCTTCTGTACTTATATCTTCAACAAATTTTTTACGCTTTTTATTTTGTTCATCAGTTTCTCTTGCCAGTTCTTCTGCTTGAACATCATCAAAGGTAGTTAATAGTTCAACACCAGATTTAGCGCTACCCATTCTACCTAATGCGTTTAAGCGTGGTCCTAAACCAAATCCAATACTTTGTTCGTTAAGTTCACCTTTCAATCCCGCAAGTTTTGCTAAGCTTGCCAATCCAGGTCTTTCAGTATTTTCAATCATCTTAAGACCAAATTTTACCAGCACTCTATTTTCATCAGTTAAAGAAACTATATCAGCAATTGTTCCAATAGCTGCTAAATCAAAGTACTCCTCTGGTAGTTCGCCCAATAGTGCTGTTGCAACTTTAAAAGCTACCCCAACACCAGAAAATTCTCCAAATGGATATTCATGTCCAGGGTATCTGGCATGCACAATTGCATATGCATTAGGAAGTTTTTCAGGTAATTGATGATGATCAGTGATAATAACGTCACAATTCATTTTATTTGCTACATCAATAGCTTCATTTCCAGAAATCCCATTATCAACGGTAACAATTAATGTTGTTCCCTCATTGATAATTCTTTTATAAACATCTGGGTTAGGTCCATATCCGTCTGTAAAACGATTAGGAACAAAGAACTCAACATTAGCGCCAATATTAAGTAATGTTTCGTACATCACAGATGTACTTGTTATTCCATCGGCATCATAATCACCATAAACAGTAATTTTTTCACCATTTTCAACAGCTTGATTAATTCTTTCACACGCTTTTTGCATGTCGTGAAATAAAAAAGGATCCCTTAATTGATCTAAGCTTGGATTTAAAAAATCCCTTATCTTCTCAATCGAATCATAACCACGTTGAATTAACATTTCAACAATAGAATCGTTGATAGATAATTCTTTCGCAAATTCTTTTGCTTCAGAAGATATTTCATTGCTTTTATATTGCCAATTAAAATTTGCTGAAATCATTAAATCAATCCTTTTTAGTTAAGTTTTTTAAACGGAATTTCTACCACATCAAAATCTTTTACAACCCTTGTATTTTCAAAAACGCTACGCGCTTGATTTTGTAATTCATGAGCCATCTTGCCTGTATATCTAGCTGACACATGGGTTAATAGTAATTTACCAACATTGGCCTTAGTTGCTAATTTAGCAGCTTGCATATTTGTAGAATGATAATAGTTGTGAGCTAATCTACTTTCACCTTTGCCAAACGTACTTTCATGCACTAAAACATCAGCATCTTGAGCTAAATTGTAACTGGTAGGATTGCTTCTAGTATCTCCGATAATGGTTACTGTTCTTCCTTTTTGTGATGGTCCGATAAAGTCTTGACCATTAATAGTTCTACCGTCATCTAAAGTGATAGTTTCACCATTTTTAATTTTTCCATATACAGGTCCAGACGGAATACTTGCTTCTTTTAACTTATCAACAAGTAATTCACCTTGGTGGTCTTTTTCTTCAATTCTAAATCCAAAACATTTAATTTGATGATCTAATTCACCCATCACTACCTTGAACTTATCGTCTTCAAAAATTGTTCCTGGAGTAGACAATTCTTCAAAGTTAATTTTGTATGAAAGCTTAGATTGAGATACTGCTAAACTAACTCTAACAAAATCTGCAATTCCCTTAGGTCCATAAATGGTTAATGGTGTATCTCCACCTTGAAATGATCGTGAACTTAATAGTCCCGGTAAACCAAAAATATGATCACCATGTAAATGTGTAATAAAAATTTTATTAATCTTTCTGGGCTTTAGGTTGGATCTCAAAATTTGTTGTTGTGTTCCTTCACCACAGTCAAATAACCATACTGAATTACATTCGTCTAATAGTTTTAAAGCAGTTGCTGCCACATTTCTAAATTTTCCTGGAACTCCTGAACCAGTACCTAAAAATTCTAATTGCATAAAAATATTTTCCTTTTCTTTTTCGTCAATAAATCCTAATTAAATTGTAGCACATAAAAAAAGACGGGTTCACCCCATCTATTTTTATTAGTCAACAAATGTAAAAGTAAAGTCTAAAATAGCGACTAAATCACCGTCTTTAGCTCCAGCTTCTCTAAGTGCTTCATCAACACCCATTCCTTTAAGCTGTCTTGCAAAGCGCAACATACTTTGATCATGTGTTGTATCAGTCATTTGGAATAATCTTTCAATCTTGTTACCAGATAATACCCAAACGTCATCTTCATCCCTACTAATTGTAAATGGTGCTTCTTCATCAGCAGCATTGTATTGAACTTCTTCGTCCACTTCTTCAACATCAGTAATTGGGAACTTAGGTGTTGTTTCTAGCAAGTCAGATGTCTTACTAATTAGTTCAGTTAACCCAGCATGGGTAACAGATGAAATTGCCAACACTTCATGTGCTAATTCATCATTTTCAATTTGTTTCTTAAATTCTTCCAGATTTTCTTGCGCATCTGGCATATCCATCTTAGTAGCAACAACAATTTGTGGTCGTTTTAGTAGATTTTCATCATATTTAGCTAGTTCTTCATTAATTTTTTGATAGTCAACATAAGGATCTCTACCTTCTTGTCCAGACATATCAACTAAATGTAAGATGACACGTGTTCTCTCAACGTGACGTAAGAATTGGAAACCTAAACCAATTCCAGATGATGCACCTTCAATTAGACCTGGTAAATCAGCGATTACAAAATCTCTTCCATCATCTAATCTTACCATCCCTAAGTTTGGCACTAACGTTGTAAAGTGATATTCAGCAACCTTAGGCTTTGAACTAGTAATAGTTGATAATAAAGTTGATTTACCAACTGATGGGAATCCAACTAAACCAACATCAGCTAATACTTTAAGTTCAAGTCTAACGTTTAGTTCTTCACCTGGTTCCCCGTTTTCAGCAATTTCAGGTGCTGAGTTTTTAGCAGAAGCAAAATGGGTATTTCCTCTTCCACCACGACCACCTTTTAGTGCAACATATTCATCATCAGGGTTAACTAAATCGAATAATAGTTGATTAGTGTCGTCGTTGTAGACAGATGTTCCTTCAGGTAAGTAAATATATAAATCATCGGCACTTTTACCTGTCATTCTCTTATTACCACCATCAGCACCATTTTTGGCAGCAAATTTTCTTTTGTATCTAAAGTCCATCAATGTGTTCATCCCTGTGTCCACACCAAAAATGATGTTTCCACCGCGGCCTCCATCTCCACCAGCTGGTCCACCGTTTGGAACATATTTTTCTCTTCTAAAGGCAACGATTCCGTTACCACCTTTTCCTGACTTTATGTTAATTTTTACTTGATCAACAAACATGTTATCTCCGCTCTATCTTTTATTTTATAACTATTAGTATAACTTTATTTTAAACGTCAGTAAACAATCCATATTTACTTTTCAATATTATTTAGATAATATTTGATGTTTTTCACTGTTTGGTCACTTATTCCTAATGCCTTTAGTTCGTCAACTGATGCATCAGCAATTTTCTTCATTGTTTTAAACTTATTTAATAACTTAGTTCTGGTCTTTGGACCAACACCTTCAATATTATCTAATTCAGAACTTAATGAATGCTTAGTGTGTACTTGTCTATGGAAATTAATTGCAAATCTATGCACTTCATCCTGAATTCTTTGCACTAGATAAAACGCCTGGCTTTTTGGATTTAACGAGATATGTTCATCTAATTCTCCAAATAATAAATCAGCAGTCTTATGTTTATCATTCTTCACCATTCCAGCAACAGGTATCTCCAAACCAAGTTCATTTTCCAAAACATCTTTAACCGCATTTAACTGAATCTCTCCACCATCCATCAAAATCAAGTCTGGCATGTCAGCGTGCTCTTTTAAGAGTCTTGTATATCTTCTTCTTATAACTTCTTTCGTGCTGGCTGCTTCATCAGCATGGTCTTCGTTTTGTAATTTATATTTACGGTAAGCATTCTTATTGGGTTTACCATCAACAAATTGAACCATTGCCGATACAATATCCGCCCCTTGAATATGAGAGTGGTCAAATGCTTCAATCACATGTCCACGACTTATATTTAGGGCAGCACATAATTCATCCATTGCGCCCTTAGTCTTAATGTTATCTAGTTCCATTAATCTAAACTTTTCATCTAAGACTAATTTGGCGTTCTTTTCAGCCATGTCGATTAAGTCTTTCTTCTGTCCTCTTTGCGGAACTCTTACTGGAGTATCAATGGCTTCAGATATTAAATCAACATCCAATGAACTTGGTACTAATACTTCTCGCGGAGTTTGGTGATTCTCCTCTGAATAAAATTGACCAATAAAATCTTCCATTGTTTCAACTGGATCATCAACAATTGGAAAACTTCGCTTTACTCTTTTTAATAACCGAGCTTGTCTAATGAAGAATATTTGGATAGAAATCCATCCATGATTAACATAGTAATTAAATACATCTCGTGGTGTTGTATCGTTAGATATGATTTTTTGCTTTTCTACAGTGATTTCAATATATTTTAATTGATCTCTTATTTCTGCAGCTCTTTCGTATTGCATTTCTTCCGCTGCTGCTTTCATCTTTTTGGTTAACATTTTCTTAGCAATGCTAACGTCACCATTTAAAAATGACTTAATTTGCTTTATTTGTTTATCATATTCTGACTTAGGAACCTTTTTGAAGCAGGCTCCTAAACATTGTCCCATATGGTAATACAAACAAGGACGGTGTTGATATCCATTACATCTTCTAAGTGGATATACCTTTTGCAAAAAATGAAGCGTTTCATCAGCAGCATAGACGTTTGGATAAGGTCCGAAGTAATATCCACCGTCTTTTTTAATCGTGTTGACGATTTTTAATTGTGGATCCGTTTCATTAGTAATCTTAATATATGGATATCCGCCATTTCCCTGTTTTAATTGGATATTGTAGTATGGGCGGTGCTTTTGAATCAATGTAATTTCTAGAAGGAAAGCTTCTTTATCGTTAGTTGTGATAATGGTTTCAAAATCCCTGATCTCAGAAACTAATTTGGCAGTCTTTCCCTCATGACTACTCTTGAAGTATGAACGAACTCTATTTTTTAAGTTTTTGGCTTTTCCAACATAAATAATTTTCCCTAATTTATCTTTCATCAAATAACATCCAGGTAAATCAGGAAGTAAAGTTAGTTTATGCTCAATATGTGATGTGGCCAATTAAATCACCTCGTTCAAAAATCAATATGACAAATTCCGCTTAATTTGCTATTATATAGCTAAAATAAGGAGATGCATATTATGGGATTAAATATTCAACGTAATAACGATTTAAATGCAATGTTTGATAAGTTTGCTAAACTTGATACAAGCGATAAAAATCGTGATAAATTTCTTAAAAGAAAAGATAAAAAGACATCTGACAAGAAAAAAGATAAATAAACGTAAAGCAGGCTTCACAATATAAATTGTGAAGCCTCTTTTTATTTTTTCTTATTTAGGCGGGTAATATTAAATTCAGCAATTTCTTCGAATTCAATCTTATTCCATTCTGCTATTTGTGATAAATACCAAAGAACATCACCCATTTCTTTTACAAGTTGTTCTCTGTCTAAATTATCGCCATGAAATGTGTACTTTTTAACTAAATCAACAACTTGACCAGTTTCACTAGATAAACCTAGTGCACAGTTTGTTAAAACTTGTTCATTTCCATGTAGAGTCTTATTAGCCGCTTTTTGATATTCGTTAAATTCCACTTATTTTACCCCCGTTTTACTTTCAATCCAATTCCAAACTTCTTCTTTACCATACTTGCTTAAAGCAGAGAATAATTGAATTTCGTCTCCCTCTGCTAGATCAACAGTCTTATTTAGAACACTAATTTCTTTGTTCCATTTACTCTTTGGCGTTTTATCCATTTTAGTTGCCAATAATAGTGTTGGAATTTCATAGTATTTCAAGAATTCATACATTTGAATATCATCTTGACTAGGTTCACGTCGACCATCAATTAATAAAACAACCCCTCTAAGTTGTTTTCTTGTGGTTAAGTATGTTTCAATCATTTGTCCCCACTTAGCACGTTGCGCCTTAGAAATTTTGGCATAACCGTATCCTGGAATATCAACAAAAAATAATTTTTCATCAATATTGTAGAAATTAAGCGTTTGCGTCTTACCAGGTTTGTTAGATGTTCTTGCATATCCATTACGATTAATTAAAACATTGGTAAGTGATGACTTTCCAACGTTTGATCTTCCAACTAAAGCAATTTCAGGATATCCATTAGTTGGATATTGTTTTGGTTCAACCGCACTGATATCAATATTAACATTGTGTACGTCCATTTAATTCACTCGTTTCCTTTTTTGTATACATTAATTTTAACATAAAACAGCACTATTTAATAAAGACAATCCCATTAAATTATGGTTATTTTTCAATGTTAATAATAAAAGACCTTACAGAAATTAATCTGCAAGGTCTACTATTATTTAGGCTTTTTTAATGATGTTTGGTTCATCATTTTTTTGCACAGCATCCTTAGTAATGACCACTTTTTCAACATCGTCTTCACTTGGAATTTCATACATTACATCTCTCATAGTATCTTCCATGATTGATCTTAATCCACGAGCTCCAGTTTTTCTTTCGATCGCTGTATGTGCCATTTCCTTTAATGCATCTTCATCAAATTCTAAATCAACTCCATCAATTGACATTAACTTAACATATTGCTTAACCAATGCATTTTTAGGTTCTGTAAGGATTCTAACTAAATCATCTTCTGATAATTTGTTTAAAGCTGTTAAAATTGGTAATCTACCGATAAATTCTGGGATTAAACCAAATTGAAGTAAATCACTTGGGATAACATGTTGCATAATATTATCTTCGTTTACCTTTGCAGCTTCACTAGAATCAGTACCAAAACCAATAGTTTTATCACCTAGTCTGTGCTTAACGATATCTTGAATACCATCAAAAGCACCACCCACGATGAATAGGATATTCTTAGTATCAATTTGAATCATTTCTTGTTGAGGATGTTTTCTACCACCATTAGGTGGAACACTAGCAACAGTACCTTCTAAAATCTTTAGAAGCGCTTGTTGAACACCTTCACCTGAAACATCTCTTGTAATAGAAACATTTTCGGATTTCTTTGCAATCTTATCAATTTCATCAACATAAATGATTCCCTTTTCAGCTCTTTCAACATCAAAATCAGCATTTTGTAATAGTTTTAATAAGATGTTTTCTACATCTTCTCCAACATATCCTGCTTCAGTTAATGTAGTTGCATCAGCAATTGCAAAAGGTACATTTAAAATTCTTGCTAATGATTGTGCTAAATAAGTTTTACCAGAACCTGTAGGTCCAATAATTGAAATATTACTTTTTTGTAGTTCAGTATCATCTTCACTATCTAAATTATTTACACGTTTGTAGTGGTTGTATACTGCCACCGCTAATGTTTTCTTAGCTTCATCTTGACCAATAACATAGTCATTTAACTTAGCCACGATTTCTTTTGGACTAAGTGACTTGAAAGTAGTATCAGCATTTTCTTGAGCTAATTCTTCATCAACGATATCTTTACATAAATCAATACATTCATTACAAATGTACACGTCTGGTCCCGCGACGATTTTCTTTACTTGATCTTGTGATTTACCACAAAATGAACAAGTAATGGGGCCTTTTCCTTCACTATCTTCAAACAAATGCTTCACCCCTAATAATTACTATATTATATAAAATAATACCATATTATGGCCGGTCTTAACATTATAAAGTCTTTAAAACAAAAAGGTCCAATTAACATTTTGTTAATTGGACCTTTTGCATTAACAATTAAATTTAATTATTTGTTAATTTTTGACTTTGGTTCTTGTTTAGCATTGTCAGTGATTAACTTAACAGCATTTTGAATTGAAATATCATGTTTCAACATGTCTTCAGTTAATGCACCACGAACAGCTTCTTCCTTCATACCGTATTGAGCAGCTAAGTCTTTAACTTGTTGGTCAATTTCTTCGTTTGAAGGTTCGATGTTAGCATCCTTAACAATTGCTTCTAATACAAGGTTAGTCTTAACACGTTCTTCAGCACCGTTAGCAAATTGTTTCTTCAAATCATCTGGGTTAGTACCAGTTAGTTGGAAGTACATTTCTGCATTAATACCTTGTTGTTGCATACTTGCAAGGTATTGGTCCATTTGACGTTGGATATCTTCATCAATCATAGCTTGAGGAATATCCTTAACAGTAGCGTTAGCAACAGCACCCTTAATAGCTTCGTCTTCTACTTGAGTGTCGCCTTCAACCTTCTTTTGTTCTTTTAGTTGTTCTTTAATCTTGTTCTTTAGTTCTTCTAGACTATCAACATCTTCATCAACGTCTTTAGCAAATTCATCGTCTAGTTCAGGCATTTGTTTTTCCTTAACTTCGTGAATCTTAGTCTTGAAGATTGCTTCTTTAGCAGCTAATTCTTTAGCTTGGTAATCTTCTGGGAATGTTACCTTAACATCAACATCTTCACCAGCTTTGTGACCAACTAGTTGATCTTCGAAACCAGGAATGAATGAACCTGAACCTAGTTCTAGTGAGTAGTTAGTAGCTTGACCACCATCAAATTGTTTGTCGTCTACGTAACCATCAAAATCGATAACAACAGTGTCACCATTTGCAGCAGCTTTGTCTTCTTTAAGAACTAGTTCTGCTTGGTTTTTACGCATGTCTTCAATTTTAGCGTCTACATCTTTTTGGTAAACACGAGTGTTTGGTTTTTCAACTACGATTCCTTTGTATTCACCTAATTCAACATCAGGTTTAACTGAAACTTTAGCTTTTAAAACCCATGGTTTGTCTTTTTCTAAGCTATCAACATCAACTTCTGGTTGAGCAACTGGTTCGATACCAGCTTCTTTAATAGCTTCACTGTAAGCTTCTGGTAATAAAATGTTTAAAGCATCTTGGTATAGAGCTTCTTCACCATACATTTCATTAAAGATTTGACGTGAAACTTTTCCTTTACGGAAACCAGGAACAGTAATGTTGTTCTTGTTTTTGTTAAAGGCTTTGTCTAGACCTTCTTTTACTTTATCAACACTAATTTCGAATGTTAATTCTCCGTCGTTAGTGCCTTTTTTTTCCCATTTAGCTGACATTATTTTCCCTCCGAAATGAAAATATAATTTTTACAATTGTTCTTCTAATTGCGCACTTCTATATTTTAACGTAATGCAGGTTAAAAGTAAATAATTAAAGGTTTATCCGTAATTTTATGTACAAAAAAAGATTCAGATTAGATCTGAATCTTTTTTAATCAAATATTAGTCTTCGATGTCTGAAACAACACCGGCACCAACAGTGTGTCCACCTTCACGAACAGTGAACTTAGTTCCTTGTTCGATGGCAACTGGTTTAGTTAGTTCAACGTTGAATTCAACGTTATCACCAGGCATAACCATTTCAACACCTGCTTCTAGTTCGATAACACCAGTAACATCGGTAGTATGGAAGTAGAATTGTGGGCGGTAGTTTGAGAAGAATGGAGTATGACGTCCACCTTCTTCTTTACTTAGAGCATATACTTGAGCCTTGAACTTAGTGTGAGTCTTGATTGAACCTGGAGCAGCAATAACTTGTCCACGAACAACTTGTTCACGGTTAACACCACGAAGTAACATACCAACGTTATCTCCGGCTTCACCTTCGTCAAGAGTCTTACGGAACATTTCTAGACCAGTAACAGTAGTCTTTAGAACGTCTTCAACAAGACCGATGATTTCAACTTCATCACCAACAGCAACTGCACCACGGTCGATACGACCAGAAGCAACAGTACCACGACCAGTGATAGTAAATACATCTTCAACAGGCATTAGTAATGGTTTTGAAGCATCACGTTCTGGAGTTGGGATGTATTCGTCAACAACATCCATAAGGTGTAGGATAACATCTTTTTGTTCTTGGTCATCTTGTAGAGCTTTTAGAGCTGAACCACGAACAACTGGAATATCGTCACCAGGGTAATCGTATTCTGAAAGTAATTCACGTACTTCCATTTCAACTAAGTCAACTAATTCGTCATCGTCAACTAAGTCAGTCTTGTTTAAGAATACAACGATGTATTCAACACCAACTTGGCGAGCTAGAAGAATGTGTTCACGAGTTTGTGGCATAGGACCATCAGTTGCGGCAACAACAAGGATGGCACCATCCATTTGAGCGGCACCAGTGATCATGTTCTTAACGTAATCAGCATGTCCTGGGGCATCAATATGAGCGTAATGACGCTTTTCAGTTGAGTATTCAACGTGAGCAGTGTTGATTGTAATACCACGTTCACGTTCTTCTGGAGCAGCATCGATTTGAGCGTAATCAGAAGCGTCTGCTAGACCCTTTTCTGAAAGCACTTTAGTGATAGCTGCAGTTAAAGTAGTCTTACCATGATCAATATGGCCAATAGTACCAATATTTACATGGGGTTTTGTTCTTTCATAATGTTCTTTTGCCATTTATGAAAACCTCCTATAAATTTCGAAAGATTTACATTAACAAAGCTAATGTATTCTTTATGATTTATTATACTACATCTTCTCAAAAAGACAAAATCACAATATCAGTCTCAAGAAGAATTCCTTTAATATTATAGCCACTGTCTTTTTATTTGTAAATACATTTAATGACTTTTTATTTTATTTAATTAAACTAAATTCACGCTTAATAATTTCAATGTATTTTTGATAGTCATCTTCACCTGATAAATCATATTTTTCAGGTGTTAAATATGATTCCAATGACAGTCTATACCATCGTTTATAATCATAGATGATTTCGTCATTAAATGGATACATTAATATTGCTTGATGTTGGAAATAGCTTCCCAATAACATCATCTTTTCAGGATCACTCATGTAATCTTCCAATAATTTATTATGGATGTATTTATATGATTCCATTTCATCCAATGATTTAACATTAGATAACTCTACTTTTCGTGATGTTTTATCAATCCACAACATATCCACATTATCTTCACAGCCGACTTTTCTTAACGTGTCGATAACCTCTGATTTAATTATTGACTGGACAAACGGATCCATCAGAACAAATCTACTATACTTAACAAATTCTACATATGGCAGATGTTGTCCCGCTAAAAAGGCCTCTTTTTGCCAGTATAGAGTTTGTTTGTTACTAATATGATAATACTTTTGTGCTTGTTGTCTGACTGATTCAGCAGAATTCATTAAGATATCTTCTTCTGCTTTTTCAATTAAATTCATTCCAACATTAAAAAATAATTCTTCACTTTTAAGACTGACCACTATTTCTCTAGCTTTAATAAATTCATCATTCTTAATAAGTACTTTTAACATCAAAGCAAAATCTTTTTCATTCTTAATAAACGCGTTGGGAAACTCAATTACTTCTTTTTTAGCCTCAATATACTGTTTCAATTGAAAAAGAGATTGAACTAATAAAACTTCAATCTCTTCGTTTGGTTTAATTTCCAAGTAATCTTTGGCTTGATTAGCTGCTAATTGATATTTTCCATCACTAATATTTTTAGTAATTTTTTCTATCAATTGTGAATTGTCTTCATTCATCAAATCACTCCGAATTTATACCGATTTATTTTTGTGGACGCTTCTTTTTGTGGTGTTGGTTTACTTCCATGATAACTGGAAGAATTACAGGTCTTCTCTTAGTCTTATCGAATAAGAAATGGCTGATTTTTTCTCTAACTGATTGTTTCAAATGACTCCAATCAAATTCCTTATTATCAAGATTTAATTGAATTGTGTTAGAAACAATTTCAGCAGCTTCATTCATTAAATCTTTGTTGGACTTAACATAAATAAATCCTCTTGAAGTAATTTTAGGACGAGAGATAATGATTTTTTTCTTTCTATCGATAGTAACAACGACAATAAAGATTCCATCTTCAGATAAAACTTTTCTATCACGAAGAACAATATTACCGATGTCACCCACACCGATTCCATCAATCATTGTGTTTCCTGCTTCAACTGCATTACCATGATGGAACTTACTTCCATCATATTCAAGAACTTCACCCTTGCTAACAATTAGAACATTCTCATCAGAAATTCCCATGTTCATTGCAGCCTTTCTACTTTCATTCATCATCATGTATTCTCCGCTAACTGGAATGAAGTATTCAGGTTTTAATAAACTGATTAACATTTGAATGTTTTCAGCACTTGCGTGGTCTGACATATTTAATTCATGTGAAATAACCTTAACAGTTCCATCTGCTTGATAGACCATGTCATCAGTTTTTGCCATAGCATTATCCATTGCTGGTGATGGTGAAGTAGCAACTAAAACAACATCGCCAGGTTCAATGTTGACGTTCTTTTCTTGTTGAGCAGCCATTCTTTGAATAACCTTAATAGGTTCACTGATTGGATTGCTTTCAAGTACAACAATTTGATCTCCATCAAGATTATCTAAATCTTTTACATCTTTGATTAATAAATCGTCTTCAGCAGTTACATATCCTAAATCCATTGCAATTTTAATCTTTGGATCTAAGTTATGACCAACGTATACTTTTCTTTCAGAATTCATCGCAGCATCAAAGATTTGTTGAATACGTAATAAGTTAGCTGAGTTAGCAGCAACAATCACACGACTCTTACTATCTTTAAATGTGTTTAAAATTGATTGTTCAACTTGAATTTCATTGGCCATTGGGAACGGATTGTCAGCATTTTGTGAGTCTGATAACAAAGCGATTACCTTTTTGCTTCCAACCTTAGCAATTGAGCTGTAGTCAGTTGCAAAGCCATTTCTTAATGCTGGGTCAAACTTAAAATCCCCAGTGTATACAATTTGCCCTTCTTCAACAGATAAAGCAATTCCCATTGAATCTGGTACAGAATGACTAGTTTTGAAAAAGTTAACAGTTACATCATCAAAGATGATTTCGCTTTTTTCATTAATAACATTGAAGTTATCAAACTTTTTAGATCTTTCGTTGTTTTTAACTTCATATTTGGCCATTTCTACAGTAAGTTTTGAACCAAACACAGGAACGTTAAATTCACTTACAAAATATGGTAAGGCTCCAATAGAATCCATATCACTATTTGATAGGAATACCCCAATGATTTTATCCTTGTTTTCTTTTAAGTAAGAAAAATCAGGAATAACAACATCAATTCCTAACATATCATTTTCTGGGTATTTTAAACCACAATCTAAAACATAAATGCCGTCATTAATTTCAACAGCATACAAATTCTTACCGCTTTCCCTTACTCCTCCTAAGGGAATAATTTTTACACTATTTTTCATGATTCACCTCATACTATATTTATGTACTTTTTATTATGAAATAGTTTAATTTCAATACGATCAAAATAACTAACTACAGTGTATCATACTTTTAAATTTATTTATAACTCTTAAATGTTTATGTATAAAAAAATGGGGCTGCTCATAAGCAGTCCCATTAGATATTAACGACGTAGACCTAAACTCTTGATTAAATCACGGTAACGTTGAACATCAGTGTTACGTAAGTATCTTAGTAAGTTACGACGGTGACCGATTTTCTTTAACAAACCACGTTGTGAATGAAAATCCTTCTTGTGTTCTTTCATGTGACCATTAATTTCATTAATGTCAGCAGTTAGTACAGCAATTTGTACTTCAGCAGAACCAGTATCACCATCATGTCTAGCATACTTCTTGATGATGTCGTTCTTTTCAGCTTGTGTTAGAGCCATTATGTTTCCCACCTTTCAAAATTGAATATACCAAATACTGAGTAAAGCGTCGATGAGAATAACGACAAAACTAAGTATAGGTACTGTAGTTCTAAACTACTTTATTAATAGTACTCTGATTGCTTTTAAATATCAAGGCAATCGTATAATTATTCGCCAAACTTTGGATTTATATAATTCTATTGCTTTTTTAAGTTGTATTTTGTATAATTAAAGGCGTTGAAATTTAAGGATTTTAAATAAAATTCGACTTTTTTGGAGGTGAATTTCATGCCTGTTATTAAATCTGCTATCGAACGTGTAAAAACTAATGAAAAAGCAAACAAACGTAACGCTTCTCAACTAAGCAAGATGAGAACTGCTGTTAAGAAGTTTGAAAAAGCTGATGTAAATGCTGACAACCGTGAAGAATTATTCAACAACGCTGTTAGCGCATTAGACCATGCTAAGTCAAAAGGCTTAATCAAAGCAAACACTGCTGCACGTAACAAATCACGTCTAGCTAAACTAAACAAATAAAAAACTCAGTTATTGCTGAGCTTTTTTTATTCAAAAAGGACATCCCTGCTATGGGATGTCCTTTTTTGTTTTAATTAATTTGATTATCAACAAATTTAAGCGTAAACATTTGGAATAGTAGTTCAGGAGATTCCTGTGTAGATTTCAATTTTGTTTCTAAATCCACCAAACCTAAATATGCATCACTTAATGACTTAAAGCTATATTTTCGTATATTTTGCATTGCTAGTTTTGCACGATAAGGATGAACCCCTAGTTTTGTAGCAATGTTACCTTGACTATAACCCTTATTAGCTAACCCCATCACTTGGATTAATAATCTAAATTGAGATATTAACGCTCCATTGATTTGTAATGGTTCTTGATCTTCTAGCAATAGATTACGATATAAATCGATAGCTTCCTTTGAATTCTTTTTCATTACTAAATTAATTAAGTCAAAGACATTTTGATCCAAAGATTTAGCTACTAGACTGTTAATTGCATCGATTGTAATCACTTTATCATTTTGACAATACAACAACAGCTTAGGAATTTCATTCATTGCTTTAGATAAATCGCCAGAAACCCTCTCAATGAAAGATTGTAATGTTGAATTTTCAATTTGATATCCAGCATTTTGAATAAAATTACTTACATATGTCGTAACTGCTTTTTCATCTATTTGACTAAAATCAATAAATTCAGCTGATTTCTTTAATTCTTTTGTTAATTTCTTTCTAGCATCTAATTTGTTATATGGTGCGATTATAACCATAATCGTACTATCAACAGGATGAGTAATATATTCTAAAAAACTGTCTAAGTCATGATCAACAGAATTCTTCGTATTATCACCTGTTAAAAAATATGGATTAGTGATGAACACAAGTCTTTTTTCACCAAAGAAAGGAAAAGATGCAGCATCTTCTACAGCCACAGCAACATTTTGACTTTCCATATCGTAACTAGCGAAGTTCATTGTTTTTTCTTCGTCAGGAATAATCTTATAAAATTCTTTTTTTAATTGTTCAATTAAGTATTCTTCTTGCCCCAATATTAAGTATATCGGTTTAAGATTATTATTCTTTATATCTTTTTTTACTTCGTTAACATTCATTGTACTTCTCCTTGCAGCTCAGTTATCCAGTGGCTGCCCAATAATCCATATCTATATGATATCATACCCTGATTTTGTGTGTTTAAGTATCCAATATGATTTAATTTTAGCCTATCCAGCGTTTCCACATTAGGATGATGGTAACGATTATTTCTCCCAGCTGAAATAATCGCCATTTTCGGATGAATTGATTTTAAAAATTGGTTTGAACTAGAATTTTTACTACCGTGATGGCCCAGTTTTAAATAATCTGCTTTTAAGTTCTTATATTTATTTAAGATATCTAGTTCACCAGAAGAAGGTAAATCTCCCATAAATAACCACTTCTTATTATTCATTGTTGTTCCCAATACAATTGAATCATCATTAGATCCAGGTCCTGGTTTAAATGGATGATAAATATAAAAAGGAAAATCACTAACATGTTGACCCGCTAAAACCAGTTGCATTTTCGTTCTTTTCATATCTTTCTTGATTCTATCCATTAACTGCTTATTGTTTTGCATCCCTGATCCGACAATCAATCTTTTTACATGTAGCTCTGACAAGAAAGCACCAGCATCTCCTGTATGATCAAAATCTTGATGTGTAAAAACAAGATTGTCGATATGACTAATCCCTATACTTTTTAAATAATTAATGGATGTTTTCGGTGCTTGATAATGAATCGTATTTTGGTCGTTAAAATTTATTTTCCCACCAGTATCAATAACAGTTATTGAAGTGTTAAATGGTGTACGAACTAAAATGTTATCTCCTTGTCCGACATCAAAGAAAGAAACTTCTCCTTGGATGGGATAATGAATCCATATAAATGATCCTACGTATAAAAGAATTAACAATAATGTTTTCTTACTTTTGTAATTATCCAATACCAGTAAAGTAACCACAAATATGCATGTGGTCACTAATATATTCGGCTTACCAAATACAATTTCACCTGGTAAATTACCTACCAAGTTCAAACCATTATCAAACAACTTCAATCCCATTGCCACGAATCCTGCAATAATTTTAGTCAGTGGATATGTTACTAACGCTATCAATATTGATGGCATCACAACGATTGAAAAGATTGGAATCACTAAATAATTCGCGAACATAGTTAACATATGCCACTCATATAGTTTATAAATTACAAATGGCAAACTAACTAAATTCATCATAATGGTTTGCTTTATAGTGCTCATCCCACTGGTATATATAAGTGCAAATGCAAGTGCATAACTCAACTGGCTGCCGAACTGTGTCAACATCATTGGTTGAAGAAATAAATTAACCATCAATGTAATACTGTAAATATCTAATGATGTAATATTCCTTTTAAATAAAGAGAAAATCATTCCAATTTCCACTGATAAAATTGACCTTAATAGCCCGACAGAAGAACCAGCGATAATAAAATAAGTCGGTAAAAATAAACAAGTTATAACCAATCTAGTTTCTTTAGTTATTTTTAGCCTTTTTAATATCATTGATAATAACGAGACAATATAAAAAACATGGAGACCTGAAATACTGAACAAGTGAATTAATCCTAATGTTTTTACACCGGTTAACTCGTCGTTAAATGATGAATCCATCGATCCGAGAAATAAGCTTTTGGTATAAACATCTAACGGATTCGGTAATTGGTCTGCGAAATCCATCATCTGTTTTCTGAAGTAGTGCAACCATTCAATAATTTTATTACCATGAGAACTCTTAAATGATTTGATTCTATTGATAGCAAGCTTATTCATAACTCCTAAGCTCTTGTAATAGCTACTTGAATCAAACTGATTAAAATTACGTGGACCATCAATTTGAGTAATCTTTCCATCAACTTCAATTTCACATGCAGTAGATCTGTTTAGTAATCTTTTGTCATTTCCAAACGCTAAATACTTTTTATTTCCTTCCGTTGATTTAAAAATGCCATAGTATCCTTGCTCCGTTTTTTTTATTTCATCAGGATAAATAATCAACGTAGTACTAATTGATTTATCTTGTTCTACTAAATTATGTTTTAACGATAAATTAGTATAAATACATACAAAAACAAAAATAACCACTATTAAAGTGGTTATTTTACTTACGGTGATGATTTTTAATTTTAGAATTCTTATTATCCAAAACATTAATAAAATCAATCCTAGCCTTATATCACCAAAGAAAATAATACTTATTATGCCCATCATTACAGATGGAAAAATATATAAATTATCTATTTATTTTGGTAAATAAGAGCCAAATTCGATTTGTTTGATAGTTTCTTCATCCAAGGTAACTTGGTTCAATTCAACGTTATTTTGTTTAATTAATGAAACTGCATATTCATCATTATGGTAATTACGAAGGTAATTAATTTTAGTGATTCCCGCTTGAAGTAAAACCTTTGTGCATGGTAAGCATGGAAAATCAGTTACATATATTTCTGCTCCATCTGTGGATTCACCAAATTTAGCACACTGTGATATAGCGTTCATTTCAGCATGGATTGTTCTTAAACAATGTCCATCCCTCATATAACATCCTACATCTATACAGTGTTCATCTCCGGCGACTGAACCGTTATAACCACCCGCTATAATTCTCTTATCTCTTACAATTGTGGCACCCACAGATAGTCGATTACAAGTTCCTCTTGTGGACAAAAGAACTGCTTGTAACATGAAATATTGATCCCATGGAATTCGATGCTTTGTCATGATTAGATTCTCTCCCTTGTTAATCTATTGTTATATAGTATAACAAAAATTAGATTGTTAAAGAATCTTTTAATCTTTCGAAAGTTTTTTCACCAAAACCACTAATTTGTTTTATTTCATCAATAGAATGAAAACCGTTGTGTTGATTGCGATAGTCGATTATCTTTTGCGCCATTTTCTCGCCCACTCTATCTAATTTTTGCAGTTCCTCGGAATCCGCTTTATTTATATTAACCTTTTCCTCATCCTTAGGACTACTATCCATTAGGTTGTTTTTAGGAGCTTGACCAACCTTATAAACAATAATCATATCTTGATCAATTAACTGTTTTGCCAGATTAACTGCAGATTGATCAGCATCTTTTTTAAATCCACCGGCTTCTTTAATTAAATCAGTAACCCTACTGCCCGCTTTCATCTTGTATACACCGGGATTATTTACTTCACCTTTAATATCGATATACATTTTCTTTGTACTGTTAGTAGATTCAACAACGCTACTACTTTCTACACTCGTACTTTCGATTGATGCCGTATCATTTTGTACAATATTACTATCATTTTGCCTAGTCAAAGCAACTACCAAAAATAGTCCTAAGCTAAAACATCCTAGTAGTAATCCAATCAATATTTTATATAAATGCTCATCAATTATTTCTTTTAAATGCGTTGAATATTCAATGATCTTATTCACCTTTTCCTCCCCTCCATATTTTTATGTACGAAAAAAGGATGTAAAATTTTTACATCCCTTTAATTTTAGCTAATTTATTTAGTGCATCTTTAAATGAGGTTACTGGAATAACTTTCATATTAGGTGCGTATTTTCTTGCTGTTTTTACTGCCATTTGATAATTAGTCATATGCTGATCTTCATATTTTAAAACTTCTTTGGTTGGCTTTACGTACGGAGCCAAGAAATATTTTGCTCCAGCATCTCTAGCAGCGATGATTTTTTTATCGATTCCACCAATTTCACCAACATTACCTTGATCATCAATCGTTCCAGTTCCGGCAATGTTTTGCGATTTCCTTATATTCTTACCAGATAGTTGTTGATAGATTTGCAATGTAAACATCAATCCAGCAGATGGTCCCCCAACGGCACCTGGATTAACATTGATTGGCAACGATGTTGAAACCTGATTATCATCTTGTAAAATGATTCCAATTCCTGCTTTATCGGTTCCAGCAAGTTTGTAAAGTTTCTTGGTAATTTGAATTTCTTTTCCGTTTCTATAAACAGTCAGTGTCATCTTATCGCCAATTTTCTTAGTTTGAACATACTTTCTAAAGTCTGCTGAATTTTTAAATTGATGATGATTTAATGAAACAATTAAGTCGCCCACTTTAACGTGTTTATAAAAATTAGACTTAGAATCGACATCTAAAACATAAATGCCTCGATATGATAAAGAAACCTCTTTATGAGCTGCTTTAAAAGCATTATATACTGCATTATTTATCGCACTTTCCATATAAATATTTTGCAGGTTAAGATAGCTTTGTTGGTCTTGGTTTCCAGTTACGTCACCAATACTTTCAATTTCTTCATGTGGATTAAACTTAGCTAGAAGATATGTAACAACAGAGGCCTGAGATTCACTAACAGTAGTAAACATAAACTTGCCTTTATATTTATCACTGTGATTTGGAATAGAGACCACATGTTTTAAATTAGGCGCTGTTCCAGGCCCTTCAATATAATTAGGTAATATTGGTAAATTAACTAATATTGATAATCCTATCAATACCCCTAATATGGAAAATATTTTAAGTTTTTTGTGTTTTCTAAACATTTTTATTTCATCTTCTTTTTTAGGGATTTTGAAACATTATCAGGTACAAATTCTGAAATATCTCCGTTAAAATGAGCTATTTCTTTAATTAAGCTGGATGAAACTGATTGATACTTAGGCTTTGTAATCAAAAATACTGACTCAATTGATTTATCTAAGTTATGATTCATTGTTGCAATGGCACTTTCATTATTAAAATCAGATGAATTTCTTAATCCTCTAACAATTACCGTTGCCCCCATTTTTTTAGCTAGTTCAACGGTTAACCCTTCCGCCATCACAACAGTTACATTATCAAGATCTTTAATATTTTCTTCAATTAATTCAATCCTTTCTTCAAAAGAGAAAATACCATTTTTGCTTGTATTTTTGGCAACAGTCACCACTAGTTCATCAAACATTTTACTAGCACGCTTGATTAAATCTAAGTGACCATAGGTAATCGGATCAAAGCTCCCCGGAAATATTGCTTTTGTCACAGATATCACCCCTTATTTTTATAAATTGAAATAATAGTTATTCCATATTTCTTTTGCTTAATTAAACTAAACCCGTCCACATCGTCTTGAAGACTAACGTTATCATCGGTTTCACAGATTACAATTCCTGATTCACTAAGAAGACCATTACTTTTAATATACTCCAATTGTTCTACCATTTTTTGATCCTTATATGGTGGATCTAAAAATATAAAATCGAATTTAGTGTCGTCATTAGCAAATTTTTCTAACGCTAAATCTGAATCCATTTTATATACTTGAAAGCTATCTTTTTCCTTAGTCATCTCAACATTTTCTTTAATTGTTTTAATCGCTAAGTATTGGTGGTCAACCAATATAGCTTTCTCGATTCCTCTGGATACTGCTTCAATTGCCACAGAACCTGATCCAGCATATAAATCTAAAAAAGTCCCACCATTAAAAAATGGTCCAATCATGTTAAATAAAGATTCTTTTACCTTGTCAGTTGTTGGTCTAGTTTTACTACCAGGAACCGGTTTTAAACTACGGCTACCAAACTTTCCAGATACCACTCTCATTATAAATACTCCTTAGTAATCTTCATCGTCATCAACTTCATCGAAATCATTAGCTACAGCAAGTTCATTAGCTATTTGTTCGTATGGAGTTTCTTCTACTTTTTTGACGATTCTTAATGAACTGATTTTTTCTTTTACCCATTCATAATTGTCAGCATTAACATACATAACTACATAATGCATCTTTTGTGATACATAATATATCAATCCGTATTTCTTTAATTGTCGAACTTGTTTGGTTGAATATACATAAACAATTAAGCTTTTTCTATCTTCAATTGCACCTGACAAAACGTTACCTCCGCATGATTAATTTAATTTGTGTTTTCTTTGAATTTTTTGTTTTGCACTAATAACTAATAACATTCCGATACAAAGAGCAAGGGTTAGCATACTTGAACCCCCGTAACTAATAAATGGGAAAGTAACCCCTGTAATTGGTAATAGTCCAATCACTCCACCAATATTGAAGTATGATTGAACAAGTAAGTATGTTCCAATTCCATATGATACCAAGGTGTCATATGTGTTATTTGATCTAATTCCCAATTGGAAAGCTTTTACGATAATAATAAATAATAAAGATAAGATTAATAGTACTCCCACTAATCCTAACTCTTCTGAAATTACGGACATGATGAAATCGGTATTTGGTTCAGGTAAATATCCTGTCTTTTGAATGCTGTTCCCTAAACCAACACCAAAAATACCACCATTACTTAATGCGTAATATGAATTAACAAGTTGATGTCCGATTCCTTGTTCATACCTAAATGGATCTCCATATGCTAATATACGTTGGATTTGGTAATTAGATGACCCATTTCTAAAAATAAATAATGCTGTTTTTAATATAATCCATCCACCAACAATCATGCTGGAAGAAATTAATGTGGCACCCTTCCAATTCATTCCTGAGGCAAAAATAATCACAATAAAAATTAATGCATTGATAATGGTTCCACCTAAATCTGGCTGGATTAAAATTAACCCCAGCATAACAAAAACAAAAATACTGTGAGTAATAACTTTGGTTTTTTCATTATTAATTAATTCATTTTCATGATTAGCCAAAATGTTAGACATCACTAGAATAATATAAACTTTTGCGGTTTCAGCTGGTTGAATATGTAATGGTCCAATTGGAATCCATCCAGCAGCACCATTAACAGAATGACCAAATGCCTTTAGCCAAATAAGACCAATAAACATTGCTGCCCAAAAAATAAATAAAACCCGACCGTTTCTGACAAACATATTTTGACCACATAAGCAAATTAATACAATGATTAAACTAAAGACGACAAACATACTTTGTCTTATTAGATATCCAGTTGGTGATCCTCCAATTTGAGTTGCAATATTAGAACTTGCAGAATAGACCATTATAATTCCAATTACAGACAACATAATATAAGGAATAAAAATGTAATAATCCATTGCATCAATATTTGTTTTTAATATTTTCATGTGTTTACTTAAATTCGTGTGTTTAAAAATGTTTTTTAAGCTGTGATAAGCTGACTTAATCATAAGTACATCTCCATATTACCCATTTGAATATTACTAATATTATAGCATATCTGTTTGTGAGCTTATCATAATTTCAATGCACAAAAAAAGGATGAACATTAATGTTCATCCTTTTAAGCGTATTAGCTGTTATGACGTCTACGCTTAGCTTGTTTTTCACGTTCGTTAGTGTTTAGAATTTCTTTTCTTAAACGAATGTTTTCTGGTGTAACTTCACAAAGTTCATCTTCATTTAAGAATTCTAGAGATTCTTCAAGAGTTAAGTGTTGTGGTTCCTTAATCTTAGCAGTTTCATCCTTAGCAGAAGCACGAACGTTAGTCATTTGCTTACCTTTAGTGATGTTAACTGAGATATCGTTATCACGACTGTTCTTACCAACAATCATACCTTCGTATACTTCAGTACCTGGATCTACGAAGATAGTACCACGATCTTCAATACCCATAGTAGCGTAAGTAGTTGTCTTACCTTCGTTAATTGAAACTAAGGCACCATTTCTTCTACCTGGGTTCCAGTTCTTGATAACTGGTTGGTAACTGTCGAAAGTATGGTTCATAATTCCGTAACCACGAGTGATTGAAAGGAATTCAGTTGAGTAACCAATCAAACCACGTGAAGGTGCAAGGAATGTCAAACGAGTTTGACCATTTCCAACACTTTCCATGTTTTGCATGTTACCTTTTCTTTCTGATAATGTTTGAATGATAGTACCAGAGTATTCATCTGGAGTATCGATTTGAACTGATTCAAACGGTTCACATTGTTGTCCATCAATTTCTCTAATGATAACTTGTGGACGTGATACTTGTAATTCGTATCCTTCACGTCTTAAGTTTTCAATTAAGATTGATAAATGAAGTTCACCACGACCAGATACAGTCCATGAACCTGGTTGATCAGTTTCGTCAACACGTAGAGAAACATCGGTGTGTAATTCTCTTTCTAGACGGTCTTGTAGTTGACGAGCAGTAACAAACTTACCTTCTTTACCAGCAAATGGTGAAGTGTTTGTTCCGAATGTCATTTGTAGAGTTGGTTCGTCAATTCTTAGAATTGGAAGTGCTTCTTGAGCTGAAGGATCAACTACAGATTCCCCAACGTTGATTTCTTCCATACCAGAAATGGCAATTAAGTCACCTGCTTTGGCTTCTTCAATGTCTAATTTCTTAAGACCAAAGAATCCCATAAGTTTAGTAACACGGAAGTTTTGAGTAGAGCCATCAAGCTTCATAACTGTAACGTTGTCACCAACCTTGATTGTACCTCTAAAGATACGACCAATACCGATACGACCAACGAAGTCGTCATAGTCAAGCATAGCAACTTGGAATTGTAGTGGTTCATCTGAGTTGTCTTCTGGAGCTGGGATAGCTTTAACAATTGTGTCAAAGATTGGCTTCATAGTGTGTTCTTGAGTTGATAGGTCTTCGTCGTAACTTGAAGTACCGTTCATAGCAGAAGTGTAAATAACTGGGAAGTCTAGTTGATCATCATCAGCACCTAATTCAATAAATAGGTCTAATACTTCATCAACAACTTCGCTAGGACGAGAACCTGGACGGTCAACCTTGTTAATAACAACAACAGGTGTTAGATGTTGGTCTAGCGCTTTTTTCAAAACAAAACGAGTTTGTGGCATAGTACCTTCAAAAGCGTCAACAACTAAAAGAACACCGTCAACCATTCTCATAATACGTTCAACTTCTCCACCGAAGTCAGCATGTCCTGGTGTATCCAAGATGTTAATTTGTTTATCTTGGTATCTAACAGCAGTATTCTTTGAAAGGATTGTGATACCACGTTCCTTTTCAATATCATTAGTATCCATGGCACGATCTTCAATTTGAACGTGTTCATCTAAAGTATCTGATTGCTTTAGTAGTTCGTTAACCAAAGTTGTTTTACCGTGGTCAACGTGGGCAATAATAGCAATATTTCTAATATCGTCTCTTGTCTTCATTATGAGTTTCCTTCCCTTCGAAGCATAAATATTTGTTTCTATAATACTTAGCAACTCGGACCGAGTTTATTACGTTAAATAATTAAATTTGCATAAAAAAACTGTGACAATAGTCACAGTCGGAACTTAACCAAATGTTAGAAAAGTTCTTTTGTGCAATCTTCGTCGCTACCAATACAGTTATTGATAATACCACACAAAAAGTAAATACGTCAATATTAGAAACCTTATTGAAATGCTTAATTATTAGCGTTTAATAACTATTCTCATTTGATAAATATTTATATATTATAAAAAACTAATTTAATCCATTTTGACGTTATTTTTTTTGACCGATTGAGCAGCTTTAAATGTTTTAAATAAACTATATCCAGAAATATTTGCGAAATCGCGATCAATTTGCTTTTGTTCCATTTTAGCTGGATTAATTATCTGAAACTTTTTATACAAATCAACAATGTTTTTAGCGTTAGATCCATTCGGATTCTCATACGCTTCTTCAACTGAATTGTATAGTTGCATCATAGTCATTAATTCTTCTTTGCTCCAATCTTCAAAGATTGGATATGAGTAATTATTCATCTTGTTCTCTACTACCTTCTACAATTAAATTAATTATGTCGATAACTTCTTGTTTTGATTCCAAATAAACTTGATTTTCTTTATCAGAAAGAACCAGTTCAACTGTTGATACCATCCCTGTATGGTTTAGCATAACTGGTTCACTCACCGCAGTAACGTCATCATTTAAATTAACAACGTGTCCTACACTAGCTAAACAAGGTTTTTCCATAAATATTGCATCCAAGATCATCAAAATAGCCTTCATCTGAACAACTTCATCAAAATGATTTTGGCTTAAGATTTCTTCGGCCTTGGCAAATATTTCTGTACTAAATAAATTATTTGGATTAGCTAAATACGAAAGAATTGGTGATTGACCAATATAAGCTCTACTCCAAGTAATCAGGTTGGTTGATTGATTCCCCACGACACTCACATTAATGTCAGACAAACTAATATTAAAATATCTTCTTAATAGATGCTTCAATAAAAGTGTCTTCCCAAGTAATCCTGTTGAAATAACCGTATTTGGTTCTTTACCCGAAAACTTAGTGGCGAAATAATTAAGAATTTCGTCATAGTAACCATTAATTAGAATTTTTCCGCTAAATCCACCTTTGATAGCTAAATTTAGTGAAGTTCTGAATTGATCTAAATACGGAGAAAGAAAATTAACCACTTCTTCTTTATCTTTTAAATCATCTTCCGGAAATGGATATAAATACATAAATCCATCAAAGTCATGGTAATCAACATTATCATCATCTATTGCTACATCAAAATTTTCGCACAACAAACGTGATTTAATATTGCTGATAAAATCATCCATATTATGATTAAGAATTGTTAAATGAACTGGATAATCTATAAAAAGCATACATTCAACTAGTGCTTTTATTCTATCTTGATCACCGTCAACTACTAAATTAGTATTCATAATCTGCCTCCGAAATAATAAGTAATGTAATTATACCACGAGTCAAAAAAAGGCATCTTTTTTATCTTCCGTTTAATAAATTCGTTTTGATATATTATGGTATAATGGATTAATAAATAACTGGGAGGTCATTCACGTGATATTAATGAAAGACATCGTTCGTGATGGTAATAAAGTACTTAGAAAACAAGCCGAAAAGGTTGAGTTTCCACTTAGCGATGAAGACAAAAAATTAGCCGAAGACATGATGGAATACTTAGAAGTAAGTCAAGATCCTGTGCTTTGTGAAAAATACAAACTAAGAGCTGGTGTTGGACTTGCTGCACCACAAGTTGGTGTTTCAAAAATGATGGCATCTGTTCTTGTTCCTAACGACTTTGAAGGTGACGGAGAACCAATCTTTAAAGATGTAATTATTAATCCTGTTATTTTATCTAGTTCTGTTCAAAGATGTGCGATTACTGAAGGTGAAGGATGCTTATCAGTTGATGAAGATGTCCCTGGTTTTATTCACCGTGCCGCAAGAATTACATTAAAATACCAAGATGTTAATGGTGAAGAACATACCATTCGTTTGAAAAACTATCCTGCTATTGTTTGCCAACATGAAATTGATCATTTACATGGTACTTTATTCTACGATCACGTTGATAAAGAAAATCCATTTTCAAAAGTTGATAACGACTTATTCATTGAATAATAAAGAAAGCACAGACATATTGTCTGTGCTTTTTAATTTACATTTTTTAACTTTTCCATATCTAAAACATATTCGTAAGTAGCCAGGTTTAATAGATATGCTAAATCAATATGAATATAGTTATCTCTATTGTAGTGATCTGTCATAACAATTTTATGGTTCCATTTTCCAGATTTATTAATACTCTCAATTTCATCAGTAATTGTCTGGATTAATTGATTATCAGCTTCAATCACATATTCAAAAACATAAATATTTCTTTCCCAAATTTCAGATAAATCATTAATTTTAAAGATTTTTATTTTGCATTTTTCTCCTGCTGATTCCATTAAATCATTTAAAACTGAGATTGTTTCACTTTTGCCAGCATCTTTGGGTCTTGTGATAAAAAAATAATGAATTAAATTATAACCAACAACCGCGATTATAAATCCAAATAATATTTCCAAAAATAACTTCATCACATTTACCTCCCCGACCATTTATTTCTTTTAATTCTATCATTTATGTTCGTTTATTGGTTACTATACTTATCAATATTAATATGATAAAATTAAATCAATTAGTTGTGTACCACACAATCGCACGGTTAAAAAACATAGAAGGAGATTGTATTTTTTATGATATTTAAAGTTTTATACCAAGAAGATAACAAAGCAAATCCTAAGAGAGAGTTCACTAAAGCACTATACGTGGAATGTGATACAGAAGTTGAAGCAAGAGAACTTGTTGACCAAAACACTGATCACAACATCGAATTTATCGAACCTCTAGAAGGAAACCACTTGGCTTACGAACAAAAGAGCCCAGATTTTAAAATTACGGAGTTTAAATAATTATGAACAAACTAAACGTCAAAAATAACGAAACTGCTATTTATGGCGTTGGTGGACTTGGTGAAATTGGAAAAAACACTTACGGTGTTCAATTTCAAGATGAAATCATTCTAATAGATGCTGGAATTAAGTTCCCAGAAGATGATTTATTAGGGGTAGATTATGTTATCCCTGATTACCAATATCTAGTAAAAAACAAGGACAAAATCAAAGCATTAGTTATTACCCACGGACATGAAGATCATATCGGTGGTGTTCCTTACTTAATCCGCGATTTAAATGTTCCTATTTACGCTGGTCCATTGGCGTCAGCACTTATCAAAAATAAATTAGAAGAACATGGATTATTAAGAAGTACAGAAATTCACGAAATCAATCCAAAAACTGTTCTAAAGTTTAACAAAACCAAGGTGTCATTCTTCAGAACTACTCACTCAATTCCAGATACGTTAGGAATTGCTGTGCACACCCCTTCTGGAGTTATCGTGGAAACTGGTGATTACAAGTTTGACTTAACACCAGTAACGAGACAGCCGCCTGATTTACAAGAAATGGCTAGATTAGGTCGAGAAGGTGTACTTTGTTTAATGTCTGACAGTACTAATGCTGAAAGACCTGTCTGGACTAAATCAGAAAGTTGGATTAGTTCAGCTGTTGAACATATCTTCGATGAAGAAACTGGTAGAATCATTTTCGCCACTTTCGCATCTAATATTTCTAGAATTAAAACCGCCTGTGATGCTGCTATTAAGCATGACAGAAAAATTGCAGTTTTTGGTAGAAGTATGGAAGCTGCCATTGTTAATGGTCAAGAGTTAGGATACTTAAACGTTCCTGAAGGTACTTTCGTTGATGCTTCTGAACTACAATCACTACCAGCTGAAAAAACATTGATTTTATGTACTGGTTCTCAAGGTGAAACTATGGCTGCACTATCTAGAATAGCTAACGGTACTCACAGACAAATTGCTATTCAACCAAATGATACTGTTGTTTTCTCAAGTAACCCTATTCCAGGTAACACTGTTAGTGTTAATCGTGTTATCAATGAATTAGAAGAAGCTGGTGCTAAAGTAATTCATGGTAAAATTAACAAAATTCATACATCTGGACATGGTGGTCAAGAAGAACAAAAGCTAATGCTTAGTTTAATGAAACCTAAGTATTTCATGCCAATTCACGGTGAATTTAGAATGCTTAAGATTCACACTGAGTTAGCAGAACAATGTGGCGTTCCAATGGAAAATAGCTTCATCATGAAAAACGGTGATGTTTTAGCTCTTACCAAAGACTCTGCAAGAATTGCTGGTCACTTTGCTGCTGGAGATGTTTACATCGATGGTAACGGTATTGGTGATATTGGTAACGTTGTTCTTAGAGATCGTCAGTTACTATCAGAAGAAGGTTTAGTTGTTGTTGTTGCAACAATAAATCTAAAAGATCAAGAAATTCAATCAGGTCCTGACCTACTATCCAGAGGTTTTGTTTACATGAGAGAATCAGGTCAATTACTAGATGAAGGTAGAAGATTAGTCTTCAGAACAATCAGAAGAGCTATGCGTAACAAGAACGCTAACGAATCTAGTATTAGAAATGCTATAATCGATGACTTACAAGAATTCTTATACAATAAGACTGAAAGACACCCTCTAATTTTACCAATGTTAATTATGAACAAAAAATAATTTACAATTGATAATTATTAAAAAACGAATTCTTAGTAGAATTCGTTTTTTTATTTAAAAGAAAGGAGAATGTTAATTGAATAATTACTTTCTAGTTGTTTTAAATCCAGTTGCTAACCGACGCAAAACAAAAAATCAATGGCCAGAAATCAAAAAACAATTAGACCGTCTAGAACTTAATTATAAATTGAAGATATCAAGGCACCCTCTTCACTTAATTTCAATTGTTTCGCACCATTTAATAATAAACAATCGAATTGATAATCTACCTAAGGGAATTATCGTGATTGGTGGAGATGGTACTGTTCATGAAGCTATCCAAGGTGTTAAAGAAGCTCAAAAAGTAGATCAACAAATTCCAGACATTCCAATGTCAATTATCCCTGCTGGCTCTAATAATAACTTCTTTAACCACTTAAAAAAGCAATTTAACATGAAAGCTAACATCGCAGAAACAATGGATAATCCTAAAATTCTAATGCATGATGTTGGATTATTCACTGAACATATTAAAAAACAAGATGGCATCTTTTTAACCAATTTAGGAATTGGTTTAGACGCCAATGTCTTTAGCTTAAAAAATAATTTTAGAACTCATAAAATCAACTTAAAGACTCGTTTTCAATACTACTTATCCATCATTCCAACTATCTATAATCTAAGTACGTTCCCAGTGATTATTAAAGCGGATGATAAAAAATATGAGTTAAAGAAAGCCTTTATGGTTTCCGCCACCAATAATAACGATACTAATGAGGTCGATTTAATGGTTTTAAAGAGAAAAAATATTGTTCAACTATTTTTCGTCTTAATGAAAGTTATCTTTAAACATCATCTAACCGTTAAGTCAGCTTTTAAGATTCACAGTTCTAATATCAGAATTGAAATTCCTTCTCTAGAATATGGCCACGCGGATGGTGAAACATTGGGTAGTAGATTCTATGATTTAGAATATTATAAAACTAAATATCCATTTTTAGTCTAAAAAAAGAGTGATAAATATCACTCTTTTTTTAAAACGTTATTTTACCTGTAGCAATCTCATAAATAGCTAAGATGGCTAAAATTAGCAGAATAAAAGCAATTACTGCTTCGATCTTAGTAAAGACATGTTTATTTTTATTATCATATTTTTGTAAGTAGTAATATACAGGGATTCCTAATGCAAACAAGATGGTTGTCATTAAGATATAGTTCAATCCAGCTGCATATAATAACCAACATGCATAGATACTTGATACTATTCCTAAGAAAATGTTTCTCTTTCTATCGTTTAGGTCTTTATTTAAGTATGAATACTTAACTTGATAAAACGCGGAGAAAGCATATGGAATTAAAACTGCCGCACTAGAAATAGATAGGAATAGATTATATGCACTAGATGCCACGAAGAATGAAATCATAAATAACTCAACTAATACGTTAGTAAAAATCAATGAATTAATTGGCGTTCCATTCTTGTTTTCCTTTGCAAATACCTTAGGGAATGATCCAACCTTTGCAGCTTCATATGGTACTTCAGCCGCAAACATTGTCCATGATAACCATGCACCTAACACAGCAATAATTAATCCAACATTAACCACTACTGCTCCCCATTTACCTACAAGATGTTGTAGTAAATCTGCCATTGCTGGTTGTCCTAAGCTAGCAAGTTGGGCTTGATGCATAACACCAAATGAAAGCAAAGTAATTAACATATAAATTAAAGTCACTGTGATGATTCCTAGAATTGTAGCTCTTCCAATATCTTTTCTTTTTTTAGCATATCCAGAGAAGATAACAGCTCCTTCAATCCCAGAGAATACAAATACAGTAACTAGCATGGTACTTTTCACTTGAGCTAAAACATCGGAAAAATTAAACGCTTTATTCCCAGTTAACCAAAAGTCACTTGTGAAAACATTTAATTTAAATGATAGAAATACTATTAAGATAAATAATAGGATTGGAATTAATTTGGTAATTGTTATAATTGTGTTAATGAATGAAGCGGAATGAATCCCACGGGACACTAAGTAGTGACCACCCCATAAAATAATTGATGAAGCAATAAATGATACTAAGTTATGACCGTTATCAAAAATAGGAAAGAAATATGTTAGTGCACTCATCAATAAGATTGCATAACTGATATTACCTAGCCATACTGATAACCAATATCCCCATGCGGAATTAAATCCAATATAGTGACCAAACCCAGCATCTGCAAAACTATAAATTCCAGCCTGTAGGTCAGGTCTTTTGTTAGTTAAATTTTGAAATGTGAAAGCCAAAGAGAGCATCCCAATTGCAGTAATAATCCAACCAATAATAACTGCACCAACACCAGCTTGTGATGCCATATCGTGCATAAGGTTAAAAATACCTCCACCGATGATTGAACCAATTACTAAACCAATTAGTTCCGTTAAATTAAGCTTTTTAGCGGAATTATTCATTATATCTCTCCTTTAATATATTTTTAAAACAACTAAATATTATACCGCATTTAGCACCCTTTTGTCATATAAAAAGAAGCGACTATTTAAGTCGCTTCTTTTTATTTCTTCAAAATTTCATTAATCTTAGCTAATTCATCTGGTGAAAATTCTAAGTTGTCTAATGCTTTTAAATTAGATTCTAGATGTTTTGGATCAGAT
>NZ_BAABVU010000009.1:0-3252 GCF_040369555.1 Apilactobacillus pseudapinorum | reverse complement strand
ACTTCCTACCCTCGCAGAGGGCGATCCCTCAACTACTCTTGGCGTTTAGAAGCTTAACTTCTGTGTTCGGCATGGGAACAGGTGTATCCTTCTAGCTATCGCCACCACACTATTTATCTGAAAGAACTTCGTTCTCTCAAAACTAGATATTATTTATTTCTTCCGATTACTACCTTACTTGGTTAAGTCCTCGACCAATTAGTACTAGTCCGCTCCATACATCACTGCACTTCCACTTCTAGCCTATCTACCTAATCATCTCTTAGGGGTCTTACTTCCATAAAGGAATGGGAAATTTCATCTTGAGGTCGGTTTCACACTTAGATGCTTTCAGCGTTTATCTCATCCATACATAGCTACCCAGCGATGCCCCTGGCGGGACAACTGGTACACCAGCGGTATGTCCATCTCGGTCCTCTCGTACTAGAGACAGCTCCCCTCAAATTTCCTACGCCCGCGACGGATAGGGACCGAACTGTCTCACGACGTTCTGAACCCAGCTCGCGTACCGCTTTAATGGGCGAACAGCCCAACCCTTGGGACCAACTACAGCCCCAGGATGCGATGAGCCGACATCGAGGTGCCAAACCTCCCCGTCGATGTGAACTCTTGGGGGAGATAAGCCTGTTATCCCCAGGGTAGCTTTTATCCGTTGAGCGATGGCCCTTCCATACGGTACCACCGGATCACTAAGCCCGACTTTCGTCCCTGCTCGACCTGTCTGTCTCGCAGTCAAGCTCCCTTTTGCCTTTACACTCGAAGAATGATTTCCAACCATTCTGAGGGAACCTTTGGGCGCCTCCGTTACTGTTTAGGAGGCGACCGCCCCAGTCAAACTGCCAATCAGACACTGTCTCCCACCACGATTAGTGGTGCGGGTTAGAGTGTTAGCACAGCGAGGGTAGTATCCCAACAATGCCTCCACCGAAACTAGCGTTCCGGTTTCCACGGCTCCTACCTATCCTGTACAAGCTATGTCAACACCCAATATCAAATTACAGTAAAGCTCCATGGGGTCTTTCCGTCCTGTCGCGGGTAACCTGCTTCTTCACAGGTATCTCAATTTCACCGAGTCTCTCGTTGAGACAGTGCTCAGATCGTTACGCCTTTCGTGCGGGTCGGAACTTACCCGACAAGGAATTTCGCTACCTTAGGACCGTTATAGTTACGGCCGCCGTTTACTGGGGCTTCGTTTCTGGGCTTCGCCGAAGCTAACTCATCCACTTAACCTTCCAGCACCGGGCAGGCGTCAGCCCCTATACTTCATCTTACGATTTTGCAGAAACCTGTGTTTTTGATAAACAGTCGCCTGAGCCTTTTCACTGCGGCTGCACTTGCGTGCAGCACCCCTTCTCCCGAAGTTACGGGGTCATTTTGCCGAGTTCCTTAACGAGAGTTCACTCGCTCACCTTAGGATACTCTCCTTGACTACCTGTGTCGGTTTGCGGTACGGGTAGTTAATTACTCACTAGAAGCTTTTCTCGGTAGCGTGACATGGCCTGCTTCCCTACTTTATTTCGGTCCTCATCACAGCTTGTCAACACGGTTACAAGCATTTCACTCATAACCTGACTTACTGCTTGAACGCACATATCCAACAGTGCGCTCAGGTTAGCCTTCTACGTCCCTCCATCGCTCAAACATAATTAACTAGTACAGGAATCTCAACCTGTTATCCATCGCCTACGCCTCTAGGCCTCGGCTTAGGTCCCGACTTACCCTGGGAGGACGAGCCTTCCCCAGGAAACCTTAGTCAATCGGTGGAATAGATTCTCACTATTCTTTCGCTACTCATACCGGCATTCTCACTTCTAAGCGCTCCAGCAGTCCTTACGGTCTACCTTCGTTGCCCTTAGAACGCTCTCCTATCACATGACTACGTCATGTCCACAATCTCGGTAATATGCTTAGCCCCGGTAAATTTTCGGCGCAGAATCACTCGACTAGTGAGCTATTACGCACTCTTTAAATGGTGGCTGCTTCTGAGCCAACATCCTAGTTGTCTATGCAACTCCACATCCTTTTCCACTCAGCATATATTTAGGGACCTTAATTGGTGGTCTGGGCTGTTCCCCTTTCGACGGTGGATCTTATCACTCATCGTCTGACTCCCGGACATATAAATCGATGGTATTCGGAGTTTATCTGAATTTAGTAACCCATGACGGGCCCCTCACCCAAACAGTGCTCTACCTCCATGATTCTAAGTCCGAGGCTAGCCCTAAAGCTATTTCGGAGAGAACCAGCTATCTCCAAGTTCGTTTGGAATTTCACCGCTACCCACATTTCATCCCAGCACTTTTCAACGTACACGGGTTCGGCCCTCCGGTGCGTTTTACCGCACTTTCAGCCTGAACATGGGTAGATCACCTGGTTTCGGGTCTATCCCAACATACTGTAACGCCCTATTCAGACTCGCTTTCGCTACGGCTCCGGACTTTTCGCCTTAACCTTGCATGTTAGCATAACTCGCCGGTTCATTCTACAAGAGGCACGCCATCACCCATTAACGGGCTCTGACTGCTTGTAGGCACATGGTTTCAGGAACTATTTCACTCCCCTTCCGGGGTGCTTTTCACCTTTCCCTCACGGTACTGGTTCACTATCGGTCACTAGGGAGTATTTAGCTTTGGGAGATGGTCCTCCCGGATTCCGACGACGTTTCACGTGTGTCGCCGTACTCAGGATCCTGAACTGAGGTTAATTGATTTCGCCTACGGGGCTATCACCCTGTATCGCTTAACTTCCCAGATAATTCGACTATCAATTAACTTGGTAACTCAAATGTTCAGTCCTACAACCCCAAAGAGCAAGCTCTTTGGTTTGAGCTGTTCCCCGTTCGCTCGCCGCTACTTAGGGAATCGAAATTTCTTTCTCTTCCTGTGGGTACTTAGATGTTTCAGTTCCCCACGTCTGCCTCCAAACTGGATATGTATTCTCCAGCAGGTGATAATCGACTAAGATTATCGAGTTTCCTCATTCGGAAATCTCCGGATCAAAGCTTACGTACAGCTCCCCGAAGCATATCGGTGTTAGTCCCGTCCTTCATCGGCTCCTAGTGCCAAGGCATCCACCATGCGCCCTTCATAACTTAACCTATTTCATCACTACGTGATGTTTGGTTAGTTGAGTATTTACGAATAAACTAATATTTTAAAACTCAAAATAACGCGGTGTTCTCGGTTGAAATTGTATTATTATACAAATTCAATATAGAAATTAAATAATATCTAGTTTTCAAAGAACCAAGTA
>NZ_BAABVU010000008.1:0-471 GCF_040369555.1 Apilactobacillus pseudapinorum | reverse complement strand
CCGTCCTTCATCGGCTCCTAGTGCCAAGGCATCCACCATGCGCCCTTCATAACTTAACCTATTTCATCACTACGTGATGTTTGGTTAGTTGAGTATTTACGAATAAACTAATATTTTAAAACTCAAAATAACGCGGTGTTCTCGGTTGAAATTGTATTATTATACAAATTCAATATAGAAATTAAATAATATCTAGTTTTCAAAGAACCAAGTAGAGAGGTAAACCTCTCAAAACTGAATAAGATTGATGAACCTAATGTAAGTTTCCGTAATTTCCTTAGAAAGGAGGTGATCCAGCCGCAGGTTCTCCTACGGCTACCTTGTTACGACTTCACCCTAATCATCTGTCCCACCTTAGACGACTAGCTCCTAAAAGGTTACCCCATCGTCTTTGGGTGTTACAAACTCTCATGGTGTGACGGGCGGTGTGTACAAGGCCCGGGAACGTATTCACCGTGGCATGCTGATCCA
>NZ_BAABVU010000007.1:0-378 GCF_040369555.1 Apilactobacillus pseudapinorum | reverse complement strand
CCTAATCTCTTAGGTTGGCAGAAGATGTCAAGAGCTGGTAAGGTTCTTCGCGTAGCATCGAATTAAACCACATGCTCCACCACTTGTGCGGGCCCCCGTCAATTCCTTTGAGTTTCAACCTTGCGGTCGTACTCCCCAGGCGGAATACTTAATGCGTTAGCTGCGGCACTGAAGGGCGGAAACCCTCCAACACCTAGTATTCATCGTTTACGGCATGGACTACCAGGGTATCTAATCCTGTTCGCTACCCATGCTTTCGAGCCTCAGCGTCAGTAACAGACCAGAAAGCCGCCTTCGCCACTGGTGTTCTTCCATATATCTACGCATTTCACCGCTACACATGGAGTTCCACTTTCCTCTTCTGTACTCAAGTTTTGT
>NZ_BAABVU010000006.1:0-218 GCF_040369555.1 Apilactobacillus pseudapinorum | reverse complement strand
TTCACCGCTACACATGGAGTTCCACTTTCCTCTTCTGTACTCAAGTTTTGTAGTTTCCACTGCACTTCCTCAGTTGAGCTGAGGGCTTTCACAGCAGACTTACAAAACCGCCTGCGCTCGCTTTACGCCCAATAAATCCGGACAACGCTTGCCACCTACGTATTACCGCGGCTGCTGGCACGTAGTTAGCCGTGGCTTTCTGGTTAAATACCGTCAAA
>NZ_BAABVU010000005.1:0-134896 GCF_040369555.1 Apilactobacillus pseudapinorum | reverse complement strand
CGTTCGACTTGCATGTATTAGGCACGCCGCCAGCGTTCGTCCTGAGCCAGGATCAAACTCTCATCTTAAGATGAAAAGCTTAACTTAGCTCTTCTGAATAAATTGTTATTTTATAAGCGAATTGACTTCGCAATGTTTAATTCTTACAAACTTCGTTGTAAGATTCCTTACACATCATCGATTATCAATCTTGTTCAGTTTTCAAAGATCTACCTGTTCGTTAATGTTTAATAATTAACAACTCATTAATAATAACAAATTATCAATTCAACGTCAACAACTTTTTTAATGTAAATTGTTGATAAATCAATTTAACGAGACCATATTATGTTACCAAATTGGACATTCTATGTCAATTAAATTTTTAACTTATCAGGAACTGTGTTCCTCTTTTAACAGCAATATTTATAATACCAGGAAGTCTTATACTGGTCAAGAACTTATTTAAAAATTTCGACCTTGTTTATGATTACATCTTCGGTAGGTTTATCACTAATATCCACTTTTGTCGCTGCAATCTTATCTACAATTTCCATTCCGTCTACAACTTGACCAAATACAGTGTGTCTAAAATCTAACCAAGGTGTTCCACCATTCTTCAAATAATGGTCAATCACTTCTTGTTCAAAGCTAGCATCTTCCATTAATTTTTTCATATTTTTGGGCATTTTAGAACTTTGTACTATAAAGAACTGACTTCCATTAGTATTAGGTCCAGCGTTAGCCATTGATAATGCTCCTCTAAAGTTATATAGTTTTTTAGAAAATTCATCATCAAACGGCTTATTCCAAATACTTTCCCCCCCAGCGCCTGTTGCTGTTGGATCTCCACCTTGAATCATAAAATCTTTAATAACTCTATGGAATGTTGTACCGTCATAGTAACCTACTTCTGCGAGTTTAATAAAATTTTCGACAGTTTGTGGTGCTTCCTTTGGAAATAAAGCAATTTGAACATCACCAAAATTTGTTTTTAAAATAGCTAATGGTTTACTGTCTTTATCACTTGTCATTTGCGGATAATTACTCATTAAAATCCCCCATCTATAAATTATATATATTTCATTATATCTAACTACTGTTAAATGATTAAGTGATTTAAATAAATTATTTAAAAAAACTTTAATGTTAGTCGTGTAAATTTGTTAAAATATAATTAAACACTTAAAGGAGTATGCTATGCAATTTCTAATTGATTTTATACTACACATTGACCAGCACATTATTAATCTGGTTAATTACTTCGGTGATTGGACATATTTACTTCTATTCCTAGTAATATTCATTGAAACAGGAATCGTAATTATGCCTTTTCTACCTGGTGATTCTTTACTATTCGCAGCAGCTGCAATTTCTGCTAATCCACAATATCACCTAAATATCTTTATATTTATCATATTGTTCCTAGTTGCCTCAATTGTTGGTGACTCACTAAACTTCTTCTTAGGTGAAAAAGTCGGTAATCGTTTAACACAACAAAAATATATCGGTAAGTTCATTAAACAAGAACAACTTGATAAAGCAAAATCTTTCTTCGATAAATACGGTATCCTAGCCATCTTCATCGCAAGATTTATGCCAATTATCAGAACATTTGCTCCATTTATAGCCGCTTCTAGTGGTTATAATTATCAAAAATTCGTTAAGTACAACGTTACTGCATGTTTTGTTTGGGTATTTCTATGTTGCGGTGGTGGATACTTCTTCGGAAACATCCCCTTCGTTCAAGAACATTTCTCAGCTGTTGTATTAGGAATCATCTTGGTAACATGTTTACCAGCAATAATTGCTTTATTCAGAAATAAGAAAGCATAAATAAAAAGGACTCATAACGAGTCCTTTTTTATTTTGTTTAAAATCAATACCATCCCTATTGATACTATTAAAAATATAAAAATGAATCCAATCATAAAATATTGAGATGGAAATAGATTTATGATGGGTTCTTTTTTTTCGTCAAAAATCCAATTCTGATTTCTAAATAATAACTTATGCATAAACACAAAAGCATCGTTGAAATCAATTACTGAAAAAATCACCAAGGAGGTAAATAACATATAAATTGATCTAAGTGGCATTCTTAAAATCCATAACTTGTTGCTAATTGACAATCTATTAATCATTTTAAAGTTAACCAAAGTCAGAATAACCACTAGCAGGTTGTTAATGATAATTAATGTTTTTACATCCCTAAAATGTTTAATAACCACATCATTAACTGGAATGACCGTATGCATATGACTAATAAATGGTGATTGTAGATATCTAATAATGTTTGTGTAATTATCAGCTATATCTGTCATCTTTATGTGTGTTGACGTTGAAATATCCATGAACTTAATTATCATTAGATAGATTATCGGTAAGTTCATAAATATAAAAACAGATAAACATACTAACCAAACTAAAATAAATAAGCTATATAGAGAGTATTTAGCCGTAGAATAAGGCATCTTTATAGTTCCCAATCATCCAAGGAATCAACTTGATGGGTAGGTTGAACTGTTTTAGTCTTCACTTGTTCTTTAGTAGATAATCCAGTATAAACTAATAATGTATCCATTCCGAAGTTTATCCCTGCGGAAATATCCGTCATATAGTTATCACCAACCATTACAACATCACTCTTGGATAACTTAATCTTATCTAGGGCATTTTGCATGATAATGGACTCTGGTTTACCAATCAATATCGGTTCTTGTTGAGTAGCATATTCCACTAGTTTAACTAATGATCCTGCCCCTGGTTGCATCCCTTTTTCAGTTGGAATATTACTATCTGGATTAGTTCCAATAAAAATAGAACCACTTCTAACTAGTAATACTGCCTTACTTAATTGATCATATGTTACATGATTATCTAAACCAACAATTACATAGCTAGGGTTATCATCAGTAATTTCAAATCCATTATTTTCTAATGCCTTTATCAAACCGATTTCACCAACTACATATGCAGTTTTATCGAGGTTTTTCTTAGTAGCATCGTTTTTTACATAATCTGCAGTAGCAAGGCCTGCAGTATAAACATTATCAACTGATACATGAATATCATGATTATCTGATAAATTTTTAACTACATCTTCAGGTAGTTTAGTCGTGTTATTAGTTACAAATAAAAAATCGGTCTTACTTGACTGTAATCTTTCAACAAATCTTTTAGCTGCAGGAATTCGTTTTTTTCCAGCGTAAATAGTCCCATCTAAGTCAATAAAATATCCTTTATACTTTCCCATTTATATTCTCCTAATCATTTCTTTGTTTAATCGTAAAGTGACGTTTGCCATGGCCTTTAGATTGAGTAACAGTTACATGTTCACGTTTTTCAATTTCTGATTTGGTTTTTGTGACTTTTTCTTTAATAAAGCCGCCTTTATTGTTTCTATTGTTTCTTCTTGGGCGTTTCTTATTGAACGAAGAACTAGGCTTAGATTTAACTTCTAAATTATGCATGACAAAATAATCAGCACCCATATTAGCATACTCATTTAGATAATCCTTGATTGCTAGAAATTGATTTTGTAATGGTGTATTAGTTCCATCATCAGAAAATCCTTTAAGTCTTAAAACACCATATCCATAATCACCAACAATATAGCTGTATCGACTAAATATTGGATTATAGTTAATAGCAAAATCATCAATATTGAAACATCCATTATGATTATCGATTATTTCGTAAGTATGATTATTAATTAATATTTTATCTTCGCCATCCATCTTAATGTTAGCTAATGGCTTATAACTGTAATTTTTTTCTTGAACTAGTTCTTCAATACTTTTGCGATCCAATATTATTTCTCCTATTCTAACGGAAACTTATCTGATAAATAATCAGCAAAAAGGTCCCTTAATGTTTGATCATATAAAATATTATTTTGTCCTTTAATTGCAACCGTTGGGAAAAACGGAATAAAAATATAATGATCTAACAATGCTATCTCATATGTTTTATTAAAATCAACTAACTCTCCATCAAAGTATACATTATTATTTTCGTCTACTTCAATACCGTCGTAATTTAATTGACCAAAAAACTTACCTCTAAAGCCCATTCCTTTTTGTGGGAACTGAATCAAGAACTTCCAGTTCTTTTGCATTTCCATCACTAATCTCCATAAATCAGCACCACTAAGTGATGTGTTAGTAACATGCATTGAATGTGGCAATATCTGATGTAAATCATTTTTATTAATAATGCCCTTCCTTAGTGGCAATAAGAATAAACCATTATTTACAATCGCTGCTTTCGTATGTGCTTTTTTCTTCATTGCGTCTAAAAACAGTGTCACTATCTCTGGCTTTCCTCTTAATCCATTTTCAATATCATGATCAATCATTGCAACTTTTGATTCCGCCAAAAGTTTTTCGCCTTTTTCTTCAAGCCCATGGATAAAGTCTTCATCACCATCATGTTCGGGTAATGATGAAACTTCTACTACACTTGCAGATTTAGAGACTACCTTATTGTTATCAACCTCTAGTAAAATTTCACCTACATAGAAACCGTATTTTCCTGCAGCAGCAAGCAAAGATTGATTGTCATTTTCACCATGTTCAAATAAATGATGTGTATGGCTACCAATTATGACATTAAATTCCGGAAACTTTTGTGCAATTAATCTATCCTGGGTTACACCTAAATGTGATAACAATACTTTTACAGATTCTTCATCGTTGTTATCTAAAAGTTCTTGGATTTTCACTTGATCATCAATTGGTTTCCAACCAACCAATTTATAAGTTGATTGATATGGCGCAGTTAAGCCAAACATATCAATAGTATTTCCTTGAGGCGTTTTAATTACTTTCTTTCCCTTCGCCCATGATGGAATCTTTAACGTTTTAGCATCCAAAATATTAGCTAAAATCACATCAAAGTTCGCATTATCATATAAGTGGTTTAGTTGTTCATGACTATTTGTTAAACCTTCATTATTACCAATAGTCGCTGCATCATAACCAATTTCATTTAAAAGCTCAATGTTAGCTTTCCCATCGGTAGCCTCTGTTAGCGGATGTGAACGATCTAATGCATCACCTAAATCAACGGTGATAACAAAGTAACCTTTTTCCTCTAGTTTCTTCTTTTCATCAATAAGGTATCTTTTAATTCTTGGCCAGTTCTCAAAATGTGAATGTATATCATTAGTATGTAAAATTGCTATTTTTTCCATCGTGAGTCCCTCCAATTATTTTCTTTTCATAAAATCTGTCGCCTTTTGTTCAATCATTACGTTTATATCATCTTCAGTAAATGGTTGACCAAACGGTTTATTGTATTTTAAATAGTCTTTTTCAGGACTATCAATTCCAACATTTATGTTTTCTTTCGCTGATACCGAATAATGATGGATGTGTCCGTGCAGATTTATTATCTGTTTGACTTGTCCCATCATCATTGGATAATGCGTCATATAATATTGACAATGATTCATCTTTATTAATGCACCGACATCTTGAAAGGAAAACTTAAGTTCTCCATTTAATTCAACATTATTTTTATCAATATATTTGAATAATGCTCGGCTATCATGATTACCCTTAATTAATATAATTTTACCATTCAATTGCTTCAATAAATTGAAAATTTTCTCAAACGCTTTTTGTTGTGGCTTATCATGACAAACAGCAACATCACCTAAATGATAAACAACGTCATTGTCGGTAACTATTTCATTCCAGTTTTTAATTATATCGTTATCCATTTCTTCAACAAAGAAATAGGGTCTAGGAGCGAAGTTCTTGTTTCCAATCATATGTTTATCTAAAAAATGCGTATCAGATATAAAAAATTTCATGCCTTGCTCCTTTTAATTATCTTTATATCTAGAATAAACTATTATTATTAAAATTAAAAACAAAAAAGGTTTAATCTACCAATATCGGTAAATTAAACCTTTAATATTAAATTCTGTCTTTAATAGTTTTAAAGATGTATAAGAATAGAATCCATATAATTGATCCAATTAGTGGAATCAATGTATCAACTCTAAATAATAATACGATTGCTACAAAGATAAGAAAAACTAGTACAAAATAACTTGATAATGGGAATAATGGCATCTTGAAAGTAAGTTTGCTTTCTTCACCATTTTCTTTAACGACTTTTCTGTATTTAATATGTGCAATGACAATTAATCCCCAAATGAATAAGAAACAAGTAGTTGCAACACTAGAAATAAGTTGGAACACTCCATCAGGAATATATGCATTTAATACTAATGAAATTGTAATAACTAAGGTTGAGAAAATAATTGCATTGTTTGGAAGCCCTCTTGAGCTTAAAGTTGAAATTTTCTTGCCAAACTTGCTTTCTGATCCATAAGTTAGTGAGTATGCCATTCTTCCAGTGGTAAATAATGAAGAATTACATGCAGAAACTGCAGCAGTTAACACAACAAAGTTAATAATTGAGGCAGCAGCTCCAATTCCAATATTTTGGAAAACTTGTACGAATGGACTTGAGTCAGCATTGATGAAGTTCCATGGATAGATACACATTAAAGCAATTAATGATCCAATGTAGAAAATTAAAATTCTTGATGGAACTTCGTTAATAGCCTTAGGAATAACCTTTTGTGGATTATGTGTTTCTGAAGCTGTCATTCCAATCATTTCAATACCAGCGAAACTGAAAATAACCATTTGGAAACTCATAAAGAAACCAGATAATCCGTGAGCAAACATTTTGTGACCAAATAGATTACCTAAACTAGCATGCCCAACGGGTGTTTTATAATTAATAACAACCAATACCACACCAGTAGCAATTAACGCTAAAATAGCAATTACCTTTATTAATGCAAACCAAAATTCAGTTTCCCCAAATGCTGAAACATTAACTGTATTCAATAGGAACAAGATAATAATAATAACTAAACCTGTAATCCATTGTGGAATACTTGGGAACCAGTACTTAATATATAAACTAGCAGCAGTTATTTCAGCCATTGCAATTGTTATCCAACAAGCCCAATATGTCCATCCAGCGACAAAACCAAGTTTTTCGCCTAAATACTTTTCAATAAATTCAATGTATGAATGACAATTAACGTTAGATAACAGCAATTCACCAAGTGATCTCATAATAAAGAATCCAGCAATTCCAGCAATTAAGTATGCCAAAATAATAGATGGTCCAGCGAATTGAATTGATTCACCAGCACCTAAGAACAATCCTGTACCAATTGTTCCTCCAAGAGCAATTAATTGAACATGGCGGTTCTTTAATCCTCTAGATAATTCAACGTTTTCTGTTTTCGGTGATCCTTCCATTTCATCACCCTCCTATTAAAGTTCTATGAGAATAATTATTACATAAAATACTATTAAATAGTATCTCTGCCCTTGATGAAAAAGCTTTCATGATAATTACAAACATTGGCGTATCAACATTTATTCATGTTATATATTTTAAGTTGAATTATTTTCATCAATCCATGAAAATAAAAGAGGATACTATTAATAGTATCCTCTTTTAATTATTTTAGACGTTCGATATCTTTTACAATCATTAATTCTTCGTTAGTTGGAATTAATAAAGTCTTGATCTTAGCGTCATCGGCACTAATGTCACGTTCAACAGCGCGAATGTGGTTCTTTTCTGAATCAACCTTAACACCAAAGTAACTTAGCTTTTCCGCAATTTCTTCTCTAATGCCAATATCATTTTCACCAACACCAGCTGTGAATACAACTCCATCAACACCGTTCATTTCTGCAACGTATTGACCAACGTATTTAACAATTCTGTTCATGTACATATTACGAGCTAATTCAGCTTGATGGTTATCTGCTTTAACTGCTTCTAAATCTCTCATATCAGCTGAAACTTCAGATACACCAACTAAACCTGATTGCTTGTTTAAGATATTAATCATTTCATTAATATCTGTGATTCCTTCTTTTTCCATGATGTAAGCTAATAGTGAAGGATCAACATCTCCTGATCTAGTAGCCATCATAATTCCAGTTAAAGGAGTGAAGCCCATTGAAGTATCTAATGACTTACCATGATCTACGGCACAAATTGATGCACCAGCACCTAAATGCATAATAACAAGTTTTAAATCTTCAAGTGGTTTACCCATCATTGCAGCTGCACGACCAGAAACATATCTATAACTGGTACCATGTGCACCGTATTTTCTTGCTTTATGTTCAGTGTAGTACTTGTATGGTAAAGCGTACATGTAGTTTTCTTCAGGCATTGAAGTATGGAAAGAAGTATCAAAAACCGCAACACTAATTACATCTGGTAATACCTTCTTAAATGCTTTGATTCCTAGAATGTTAGCTGGTTCATGTAATGGAGCAAGTTCTGAAAGTTCTTCTAGTTTGCTTAAAACATCATCATCAATAATTACTGAGTCAGTAAAGTATTCTCCACCAGCAACAACACGGTGACCGACACCTGTAATTTCGTCATAGTTTTCAATAATACTTAGGCTTAGAAGCTTGTCTAATACAAGTTTGATAGCTTCTTCGTGATTATTAACGTCCATAGTTTTTTGGAACTTTTCACCATCGCCATATTTGATTTCAACATCAGAGTTTGATAGACCGATTCTATCAATAGCTCCGCTTGAAATTAGTTTTTCTGATGGCATTTCAAATAATTTAAATTTTAATGTGGAACTTCCTGCGTTAATTGCAATTGATTTTCCCATAATAGTTCTCCTAACCTTTATTTGTTAATAAATCTTTTTCTTCCCATTCAACGATTTCAGCTAAAAACTTTTGGAATGCTGAAGGTTGTTTAAATGATGGAAATTCACCAATCATAATTTTTTCAACTTGATGAGCGTTATCACCATGTTTTTGTAAAATTAGGATGGCCTTTTGAGCATTTTCATTGTTAAATATCTCTTTTGGAAGGTTTAATAATGCTTGTAAGTAGGCATTATCTTGAATCCATTTTAAAAGACCTTTTGATTCGGTAGTATCAAATAGATTACTTGGTACTAAAAACACTCCAAATCCGCCGGGTTTAATGTGATTCATCCCTTGCTCAATTAATAGATGGTGCGCAAATGAATGTCCATCGGAAGATCTAGTCTTGTAATTAGCAGTATTTTCATCGATTGGATAATACCCAATTGGTAAATCTGAAATAACTAAATCTGCATCATCTACTAGGATGTTTGCAACAGAATCTTGATAAATCAATTCACTATTATCGCTATTTTGTTGCATTTGAGAATTAATACTTGCTACAGCAAGCATTGAATCATCATTATCGATTCCAACTGTATGTATATCAACTTCCTTAATAGCATCTTTTAGTTGATTAACAACTGTAGATAATAGATTCCCCATCCCAACAGAAACGTCTAATATTTGTAATTGCTTATCTTCTTTTATTAATCTAATTACTAAATATCCCATAATTGAAGCTATGGTATCTGGAGTAATTTGATGGTTAGCCTGAATAGCATCTTCTTTAGTAGCTTTTATCATACAAATTTGAACAGCTTTTCTAACAGTTTCAGCATCAAGCTTATGATAATCTATTTCGCTATATATTTTCTCTAATTTAGAAACAGTGTCACTATCTGGCATACCTTCTTCAACATGCACTTCACCATTATTAATTAGGTTATCTCCAGTTTCGATGAAAGCATCTAGGTAAGATATCCCTAACTTATCTTTTAGAAGTTCAGTAGAAGAATTTAAAACTTTAAACAGAGTTTCTGTATCTCTCTCAGTCAGCACACTCAACTCCCCTAAAAGTATTATCACTTAATAACAACTTTCATATTACCAGATTTTTAGCATAAAATTCAAGATAAACCACTAATTACTTTAAGATAAATTAGGTATTTGGATAACTTTTGATAATTTTATTAATTGTTTGAATTTCAGTATTATATTTTTCATATTTAACTAATAAGATTGACGATATTATTAGTGCAATTAATATGGCAACCATCGTTGCAGAACCCTTTTTATTTCTCATTTTTTATTACACTCACATTTGTATATTGTTCACCATTAATAAAGCTTACGTTTATTGCGAAATGGTGACCGCTCTTCGAAAAGAATACACTTCTTATCTTATCTAACATTGGTAGATATCCACTCTTTTCACCAGATAAGATCAATGACTGCTTACTTTGTTTTAGCTTGTATTCTTTTTTATTTGTTTTGCTATAAAGATAGACTTCGCTACTGCTAACATCTTTCAAAACAAAGTTAAACTTATCGGACTCGATTTCCTTCAAAAATAGCTGATAATCTATAACATTTTCCCTGCTATCTGATTGTGACTTTTCAATAAATGGATGAATTGATATAGCTAACACCGCAATCAAAGATAAAATAAATATACTAATTACACTCTCAATCATCGTAAACGCCTTTTTGCTTTTCATAACTAATCCTTTTTTTGATCAATACTTTTTTTCTTTCATCTAAATTTTTATTCATCGTTGCGTTAAAGTCTGAGAAAACAATTATGCTTGTCGAGATTATTAATAACGCAATCATTGCATCTATCATTAAAAAACCATTTCTCTTATCTTTCATATAATCTATAAACGCCCCATCCCATTTGTATTTTCTGAATATATTTCTTATTTTGATTTTTAATCAACCAATAATATGTCTTAGGAGCAATATAACCATTTCTTTTTATTTGAATATTAAAATCAGCTGGCGTGACCATATTGTCGGGAACTGTGATTGAACTTTCTTTAATGTGATTTTGAAAAATTACATGATGGTTTGAAATATAAATGCTACTATCGATATGATTAACTTTCGATGATTCAATAGTTGCCTCCCAATTCGATTTAAACAACTCCCAAAACACCTTATCGTTTTGAGAATGATTGTATTTTAGTGAATTAAACATAAATAAAGTCATTGAAAAAAATACAGTGGCCATTAACAAAACAACAATCATTTCAAAAGTAGAAAAGCCAGTCCTATTCATCTTCAATAACTTTATTATTCTCAATCTTGATTCCATCCGATTCTGCTTGTTTTACTTGTTTATCAGTTAAATATCCTTCACTAACCAGATCCGTAAATCCAATATTTTTATTGTTTGACTCGTCAGATAAAGCATCTACTTGTCCTTGAATCATTGTACTCATTGCGTGTATGTGTATCTTATTAGCGTGTTTCTTTTGTCCAGAAATATTGGGAACAATGATTAATATTAATAACGAAATAATAAACAAAACTACTGTCATTTCTATTAAGGTGAATCCATCTTTTTTATTTTTCAATTTCTAAATTCCTTTCAATGAAGAATATATTGGTGCCAAAACTAATAGATATGCCACGATAATACATACCCCAATTATTAAAAATAGTATTGGCTGAATCATATTTATTAAACGATTAACCTGTTTATTCATATCGGAAAATTTAATTTTCGAAAAAATAATCAGCTCATCTTGTATATCATTAATAGTTTTCCCACTAGTGAAGAAACTATTGTATTCTGACGGTAAAAAACGATATTTATTGATCAACTTAGTAACCTCTTCACCAACCTTTGCACATTTGGATAATTCGATTCCTAAAACATTCAATAGTGTATTTTTTTTTAAGGTTTTTAATATTCGCACTACTTGAATGAGCTCCATTCCACTACTTAATAACATGCTTAATTCCATTGATAAAACATATGCAATATAGCTTTGATAAATCCTACCTATAAAGGGAATTCTACAAATATAATTTCTTTTTTCTAGTATAGATAATTTATTATAAAAATATGCTAATCCTAACAACGTAATAATAACTATTCCAACGAAAACATAGAGCATACTAAAGTCATATTGATTAATGGTACTGACGTTGTTTAACTGCGGCAATACCAATTCATTGATTGCAAACACCGTAAATATCAACATCATTATCAAAACAATCGGATAACATAGCACCTCTTTAATTTTTGATTCGTTCTGTATTCTACGTTGAATAAACTTACTAAGTTCAGACAAGCATTTTGCTAAATTACCATAACGTTCACTAATCATAATTTGATTTACAAATTCGGCATTGATTAACCCATCAACACTATCACTAAAACTTTTTCCACTAAGTAGCTGATTCTCAATATAATCATATTCCTTTACGCAATTATCCATCTCCTTGATAAATTGAATTACTTGTTTTAGATTATATCCAGCATTCAATAAATCACTCATCAGCTTAAATAATACATATTGCCTTTTTAAATTTAATTTTTTCATTTTTAGACGCCCGTTCCCATCACTAGTTTTCATTATTAATGATTTCTAAATCTGCCATTAAATCACCATCATCATTTAATAACATGCGCTGATATACAATCGTATTTAAACTACTCTTAACATCAGAATACTCACATCCTAATTGGATTAATCTATTTATAACCCCTTTGCAGCTTCTCGCATGAATTGTTGTCAGTACCAAATGACCAGATAATGCGGCCCTAATTGCTGCATTGGCGGTTTTAGCATCTCTAATTTCGCCGATGATAAAGACATCTGGTCTATGTCTCAATCCAACCTTAATCAACTCATCATAGTCCATCCCTGCAATATCATTCACTTGTAACTGTAAAAATGATTTGTTTCTGATTTCAACAGGATCTTCAATACTCATAATCATCTTATTTTTAGCGATTTCATCAGCAATCTTGTATACAGATGTAGTTTTCCCAGAACCAGTTTTTCCAGCAAAGATTATCAGACCTGATTCATCAGTGTTTTTTATGATTTGATGTAAAATATCGTCATCTTTATATGTTATCTGCTTATTATCAAGCGCATAGATAATTCTAATCACCATTGATTCTTCATTTTGAAAATTTCCCACAGTAGAAATCCGTAAGAAAAAATCTAATTGGTCACTAATTGATCCCACTTGAGGACGCCTTTTTTCACTCAAACTCATTCCACTTATATACTTACAATAGTTAATTAACTTTAGTGCGATATCAGTTTTTAGTGTTTCTTGAAATATAATTCCATATCCATTTTTGGCCTTTAATACATATTTATTCTCCTCAGGCAGGATAAATATATCTTCAATTCTTTTATCACATGAAGTCGATATTAACTTCTTAAAATATAATTGTATGTCCATCAAAAAAACCTCCATTCTTATATTCGTAGAAAGGAGGTTTTATTTTTTTATAAAAAAAAGATGCACATAAATGTGCATCTTTAATAATTATTCAGCAGATTCTGGTAATTCAGCTGCTTCGTAAACGTCTTGAACGTCATCGTTTTCATCAAGTTCATCAATTAAGCCAGTGTATTGTGATACTTTGTCACTTGGTACAGCTGTCTTGTTTTGAGGGAACATTGTAACTTCAGCAGTATCTAAATCATATTTATCTTGAAGTGCATCTCTTACAGAAGTTAAGTCAGATGGTTGAGTAAAGATTTCAAATTGATCTTCATCAGCTCTCATGTCTTCTCCACCAGCATCTAAAACATCCATTAGCATACTATCTTCGTCAACGTCTAAACCGTCACGTAAGATAACGATGTATCCTTTACGATCAAACATGTATGAAACTGAACCGTTTGAACCTAGAGAACCACCATGGTGACTGAATGCTGAACGAACGGCAGCAGCAGTACGGTTTTTGTTATCAGTTAAACAAGAAACCATGATTGCTGTACCAGCAGGTCCATATCCTTCGTAAGTAATTTCTTCGTAGTTTGCTCCACCTTGACCAGAAGCCTTATCGATAGCACGTTGAATGTTATCCTTAGGCATGTTGGCAGCATGAGCTTTATCAATCACAAGACGTAATTGTGGGTTACCATCTGGTTCTGGGCCACCAGCTTTTGCAGCTTGGTATAAATCACGAGATAATTTTTGGAAAATCTTACCACGTTTCTTATCTTGGGCACCCTTACGTCCTTGAATGTTATGCCATTTTGAATGTCCTGACATAATCACAGCACTCCTCTCAAATATCTATTGTTTTCTATAGTTTACAAACATATCAATTATATCAATCAGGATATAATTAATCAAGTTTACAACAACCGCTATTTAGTAGATTGTCTTTCTTCAATTTCGTATCCTAAAACTACATACTTATCATCAATTTTTTCTTGATTCATAATTTTAGTCAATAGTCTCATTGCGACAGCACCAATATCGTATAGTGGCTGTGTTATCGATGATAATTGTGGTCTTAACATCTTAGCTAACTTAGTGTTATTGCTAGTAAAGATTTCAAAGTCATCAGGAACAACTACTCCTCTATCAGTCATAGCATTCAATAACCCTGCTGCTAATTCATCATTAGTTACAACCGCAGCAGTAATATTCTTTTCAATTACTTCATCAGCTAGATTATAGCCATCTTCATAAGTACTATTGGTTTCAAAGACTAAATCATCACTAAATGTAATATTGTTATTCATTAATGATTCCTTATATCCTTTTAGACGATAGTCCTTATTAATTGCTTGTTTTAGTGGTCCTGATACAAACGCAATTTTTTTATTACCATGTTGTATTAATCTGTTAGTCTCATTCATTACAGCATCAACATAATCAATATTGACACTTGGCACTGAATTATTAACATCAACTGAACCGGCTAAAACAATTGGGCAATCAGATCTCTTAAATTCATCTCTTAAGTGATCATCGATTTCATTACCCATGAAAATGATTCCATCAACTTGTTTGCCTAATAATGTATTAAGAACCGATGCTTCTTTTCCCGGATTGTCATCCGAATTGGCTAAAATAATATTGTAATTGTACATAGTTGCAATATCATCAATTCCCCTAGCTAAAGAAGAAAAGTAACCATCCGTAACATCTGGAATGATTACACCTACTGTTGTAGTTTTCTTGCTTGCAAGTCCCCTTGCTACAGCATTAGGGCGATAGTCCAGATTATCTATAACCTGCAAAACCTTTTCTTTAGTGGTTTGTCTTACGTTACTGTTACCGTTCAAAACTCTGGAAACCGTAGCCATGGAAACACCAGCTTCTCTTGCAACATCATAAATTGTCACATTTTGCTTGTCCATCCCTCAAACTCCTCTTTAAGCTCGCCGAATATGTTTTCATAGCGCTTTCAATATGTTTACAAATATATCAGAAATATGAGAAATTAACAAGACTACTAACTTATAAAACAATAAAAAAACCTAGATAAAATCTAGGCTTTTTTTAATTTCTATTTATTTTTCGTCTTCTGAATGTTTTAAGAAATCTGGTTCAATTACTACGTCATCTTCAGAATCGTTAGCTTTACGAACTTGGTTTCTTAAACTATCAGCAGCTTTATGAAATTGTGTGCTACCTTCATCATAATAGTATTGAGCTTTGTTAACTACGTTGTCATTAACTTTACCAGCAGCATCTTTAATTTTTGAAGTAGCATCTGATGTCTTGTATTGTAATGATTCTTTAACATCGTCAACTGAATCTAAAGCATAGAAAGCATAATCTAATGCTCTATCTTTTAGATCGTTAGCTGTTTTAACAGTTTTATCTACTAATTCTTTGGTTTTTTCATCATCCATCTTACGGTAAGCGAAGTATGCAGCAGCGGCTGCACCAGTGGTTAATCCTAATAAAAATAGTCCTGTCTTTTTCATAAAAAACACTCCTTCTTATTTTTTAAACATTCTTAAACCTACTCCAGCAGCTTTTTCCATAAATGACTTCTTATTTCTGTTTTGGAATTTTTTGGTTAAGTTTTTTGTTGCGGTATTTAAATCACTAACACTTTGACCAACATCGGCGGCAGCTTGATAAACTGGGTCTAAGATATTGATTTTTTCATTAATGTCCTTAACTAATGAGTTTGAGCTAACTAATATATCTTCCGCTTGCTTAGATATTACATCAATATCTTGAGAAATGGAACTAATATTTTTATTAACTTGATCTACCGTCTTTGATAGTTTAATAAGAAGCACAGCAACACTAATTGCAATAATGAAAAAAGCAATTGCGGCAATTAAACCTGCTAATTCTCCAATTGTCATGCAACCCCTCCTCTTAACTTGATATGTTTAGAATAGCATTTAACCTATAAATTTACAATTAGTATCTACTTAATTAATTATTAAAGCTTCCACCATTCGTCAAACTTTTGGTATAAATTTCTAATTGCGTTACCTCTATGACTAATCTCATTCTTTTCTTCATCAGTCATTTCAGCCATTGATTTGTTTTTTGATGGAACATAAAACAATGGATCGTAGCCAAAACCATTGTCACCTTTTGGTGCACTTAATATTTCACCGTCGACAGTTCCATAAACTACCAATTTCTTACCTTGCGGATTAAGTAATACTAAACAAGTAACGAAACTGGCTGTTCTATCATCAACATCTTTTAGCTTATCTAATAGCTTTTTGTTGTTAGCATCATCATCATGGTCACCAGCATATCTAGCAGATTTGATGCCAGGTTCATCGTTGATTGCATGGACTTCTAAACCAGAATCATCCGCTAGTACAGGTAAATTAGTAAGATTACTTACCGATTCTGCTTTAATTGTTGCATTTTCCTCAAATGAACTACCGTTTTCGTTAATTTCCTTAATCTCTGGAAAATCAGCTAGCGTTTTAAATTGAATGTTTTTATCAGCAAACATTTCTTTAAACTCTCTAGCTTTATTTGGGTTATTTGTAGCAATTACGATTGTATCCACTTTAATAATCCTCCAATTCTTTCACGTCAATATGTTTTACATTAACATCTTGATTTAACCATTCATTTGCAATGGCTTTAAATTGATTAACATCCCCAGTAGTATAAAAATCATAGTGAGGAGTACTTTCATCATTATAGATATTATTTTCTTTTAACATTGAATCTACTTGTTTAATTGTTTCTATTCCTGGATCAATTAATTGAACCTTATCACCCATTGATTGTTGAATCATTGAACGCATGATTGGAAAATGAGTACATCCCATAACTAGTGTATCAATGTTATTAGATTTAATTTTTGCCAATACCTTATCAACATCTGATTGGTTGGATGATTCTTTATATCCTTGGTTTTCAACCATTGTTACAAAACTAGGACAGCCAAGGCTAACAACATCAACATTTTCATTTACTTGCTTGATTTCATTCTCATATTTACCACTTTTGACGGTTCCGTTAGTGGCAATTACTCCAACATGATTATTATTAGTTGCTTTAACAGCTGCTAAGCTTCCCGGATTAATGACTCCAATTACCGGAATTGATAATTGTTCTTTTAAAAATGGTAATGCCAACGCAGTTGCCGTATTACATGCAATCACTAGCATCTTAATATTTTTACATAATAAAAACTTTGATATTTGTAGCGCATAGCTTTTAATTTGTTCGGGAGTTTTCTCACCATATGGCAATCTTGCTTCATCGCCAAAATAAATTATATTTTCTTTTGGTAGTTTTTGCATTGCGACTTTGGCGATTGTTAATCCACCTACTCCAGAATCCATAAATCCAATCGCTTTTTTATTCAATATTTTAACCTTCTTTCGCAATTCCACATAATTAATATTATCATGTTTAATGCAATCTATCATGAATATTAATACATAAATGAACTAAATTTTCTCAATCTGTGTAAATTACGTTTAATTTATAATATAATAAACTTGTATATAAGGAATTGAGGTAAACAGTATGGATAACAATCTTTACAATAAAATAATTGAAGATAATTCTACTCGTCCTTTTTGGGGACAAGAATTATTAAGAGACGTCTTACTTAATGATTTACTAGGAAATGATACTCATAGCATTATGTACTGGGCTGGTAAAAAAATTGCTAGAAAATACCCACTAAAGGATGCTTTAGATATCGTTTTATTTTTCAAACAAGCTGGTCTTGGAGATTTAACTATTGAATCTGAAAATAAATATGAAATAAAGTGGACTCTTAGCGGTGACATCGTTGCCAAAAGAATCGAAGCTAATCCAGATGCTGATTTCATGTTTGAAGCTGGTTTTCTAGCTCAAATTACCCAACAACAATTTAAGGTAATCTCTGAAGCAGAAATGAATCCAAAGGAAGAAAAGAATGGTACTGTCTTAATTCGTGTTCACATGGATCCTAAGAACCCTGCTCCAGTTATTGAAGAAGAAATTAAAACCTTTGACTTAAAACAATAAAAAAAGAACCTGATGATTAATTCATCAGGTTCTTTTTTATTATAGGTATTGACCTAAAATTTTAGCTAATTGTTCTTTGCTGTGATAACCAACAATGCTATCAACAACTTCTCCATCTTTCTTAACAAGTAAAGTTGGAATACTCATAATTCCAAACTTTTGTGGAGTTTCTGGGTTTTGGTCAACATCCATCTTGTTGAATGTAACTTGGTCACCCATTTCTTCAGCTAATTGATCAACTACAGGTGATTGCATACGACAAGGACCACACCAAGTTGCCCAAAAGTCAGTTAATGTAACACCTTCAGAAGTATCTTTTTCAAATGTCTTATCAGTTGTTTCTGAAACCATAATAATATGCCTCCTTATTTCTCTTACTGAAAGTAAGTTTATCATTTTTAGTTTTAATTGCAACGAATATGTCTTATACGATTTAATATTCTATTTTAATTCTACCACGGTTGAACCATCTCCTCCAGCATTCGCTGGTGAATAATTAAATGATGCTACTCTTCGGTCACTTTGTAATAGTTCGGTGACCCCTTGACGTAACGCTCCGGTTCCTTTTCCGTGGATAATTGTGACTGAAGGATATCCTGCTAACACGGCTGAATCCAAGTATTGATCAACTTCATGCATTGCTTCTTCATATCGATGTCCTCTTAAATCAAGTTGAGCTGATAATCCTTTAGATGACGTTCGTTTTACCTTAGTGTTAAATCGAGTTTCATCATTTTTAACATTAATTTTTTCCATATCAGACTCATCGATTCTCATTTTCAAAATCCCCAATTGAACTTCCCATTCACTTGGTGCTAGTTTTTGCATAAGAACCCCTCTTTGACCATAAGACTTGACCATAACGTCATCACCCTTATGGAAGTCATGCTTAGCTTTAGCCTTCTTTAAGACACGATTATGAACTAGATCCACATCATGACGTAGTGAGTTTAATTGCCCCTGTGCGTCAATTAATTCATTTTCCTTAACGCTAACTTCTCCGATTTGCTTTTGCTTTTCACGTAAATCTTTAATAATTGCATCAGCTTTTTGCTTGGCTGCATCCGCAATTTCGTTTGCCTTTTGCTTGGCTGCAACTACTAGTCTATCTTTTTGGTTTTTATACTTGGTAAACTCTTCTGATAAATCAGCATGTAATTGCATAGCATCACTTAATTGAACAGATAATTCGTCAGCATTTTCACGAGCACGCTTAGTTTGTTCAGTTAATTCAACAATCATATTATTAAGGTCTTGGCTTTCTTGATCAACTAGTGATCTAGCTTCAACTATAATGCTTTTATCTAATCCTAGGCGAGATGCAATGTTTAAACCATTACTTTGTCCAGGAATGCCCATCAATAAGTGATATGTTGGTTGTAGTGTTTCACTATCAAATTCCATTGATGCATTAATTGTTTCAAGTCGATTATATGCAAATACTTTTAGCTCTGGATAATGAGTAGTGGCAACTACATCACAACCTTGTTCAGCTAATTTATCTAAAATGGCCATTGCCAACGCTGCTCCTTCTTTTGGATCAGTACCAGCACCTAGTTCATCTAAAATAACTAAACTTTTCTTAGTTGTCCCATTTAGGATGTCGACAATATTGTCCATATGTGATGAAAAAGTACTCAAATTTTGTTCAATTGATTGTTCATCACCAATATCAGCAAAAACATTATCAAACACTGCGACACTTGAACCTTCATTGGCAGTCACAAACAAACCTGATTGCGCCATCAATTGAAGTAAACCAATTGTTTTAATGGTAATTGTCTTACCACCTGTATTAGGACCAGTGATGATAATTGATTTGTTTTCACCGCCAATATATAGATCATTAGCAACGACTTTATCCAAACTAATCATTGGATGTCTTGCTTGTTTTAAGTTAACAACATTTTCTTTTGAAATGGTTGGTCTAGTTGCCTTTAAACTTCTAGCATACTTAGCCTTTGCATTAATTAAATCAAAATGGCCTAACAACTTTGCGTTGTTAATAATTTCATATTGATAAGGTCGAATTAAATCTGATAATTCAGCTAAAATTCTTCTCTCTTCAACGCGTTCTTCAACCTCTTTTTGACGTAATTCAGTATTTAATCCAACTGTTGAAGCCGGTTCAATGTATAAAGTTTGTCCAGAAGAACTTCTATCATGCACAATTCCACCGAATTTATTTTTATTTTCCGCTTTCACAGGTAAAACCATTCGGTCTTCTCTGATCGTTACGATTGGCTCTGTTAAATCTTTACCATTCTTTTGAGTATATTGATTCATAATAGAACGCACTTGACTCTTAATTACATCCATTCTGCGTCGAATTGAATTTAACTCGGCAGATGCTGTACTTAGCACTCGACCGTCATCATCGATTGAATCAGATAATTGCTTTGAAATTGTTGGGACAGATTGAACTTCATTAATCAATTTATATAGTCGATTTAATGAAACGTCATCAGCTTTCAAATTATCAAAAAATCGAACTAAATAATTTGAGGTCTTTAAAACCTTATTAATTTTAGAAAGTTCACTACCGTTTAATGATGCATCGATCTTTAAACGTTTAATATATGGAGAAACATCTTCTAATTTTGGAATTGATATTTCCTTGTCTAATCTAAGAATATGAGCACCATCATCGGTTTCATCTAACCATGTTTGAATAGTATTAGGATTATCCACTGGATATAATTCAGCTAATTCTTTTTGTCCATTCTTAGTGGTTAAATACTGCTCAATAGACTGTTTTATTTTTTTATATTCTAAAGTATTTAATACTTTATCGTTCATTATTTAATCACCTTATCTTAACCATTTTTCGTATAAATCATGAGATAAAACTGGTGTCTTATTAACCATAAAATTGGCTATGCTTGATTTTTCATATTGTTGTGTAATTTGATTATCTGGTAAAACAGAAATTACATTCAAAATAAATAGAATTGTTAAATAAGCAATTACAAGTCCTACAACAGTTCCACCAATTGAATTAATTTGATGAATTACCGGAATATGAGTTAATTTATCAACAATTGATATAACGATTCTGACAATAATACCGGATAGCATAAACAAAATAAAAAAGCTGATACTATTGCTCAATATTTGATCGTTAATCAAACTTGAATGCCCAAAAATAGCCTGACTTAAATCACGCGCATAGTATAGAGAAAAAAGTAAGCTAAACATAAATCCTACGATTCGCAAAATTTCATGCACTAATCCGCGACGATATCCATCGTAGATACCATATACGAATAATAAAATAATAATAATATTAAATAACATTATTTCCAGTTTCCTTCTTGATTGTAATCATCGTTGTGAGTTAATTCATTAATTTTATCTTGTAGTTTTAATTGTTCTGAAAAAGCGTTAAATGCTAATAAAATAGCAGCATCTTCATCGTTAATATCTGGTGCCATTTCTTTTAGTTGCACTAGTTGTCTGTTCATTAGTTCAGTAACTGTTTTCATGTGTTCAGCAGAACTTTTACCAACAAATGTATAGTCTTTCTTGCCGATAACTGCCTTAAAGCGTTGATTTGATTCGTTCATAGTTCGAAAACCTCCATTAATACTAGTCCATTTTAGCATGAAAACGACTTTTAACTCCAGTAATGGATATAAAAAAAGATGCCCTTAGGCATCTTTTTGAGAAAAAGTTAATTATTCTTCTGAGTCACTGTCTTCATCTGTGTTTAATAGTGTATTTAAAACAGATTCAACCATTTCCCATTCTTCATCAGTTTCAATTAATTGTAAATCTCCACCTTGAGGATCCATAGGATCGTCACCTGCTGGTAATGCATATGCTTCAATGTTAACTTCTTCATCATCTGCTTTACCTGCTGGGTATACTAAAATGTATGATTTACCATAATCGTCTGATTCAAATGTGAATAAGACATCATATAATTCTTCGTTACCTTTTTCATCAACTAATGAAATTTGTTGTTTTTCTTGTTCGTTGTTCATTCTATACACCTCTTCTAGTTTATTGAGTTAGTTTACCTTTTTTATCAAGATATGTTTGTAAAATTAACTCGGAAGCAATCTTATCAATTACTTTTTTACGTTTCTTTCGTGAAGTATCAGCTTTTTCGATAAGCATTCTTTCAGCTTCAACTGTAGTTAGTCTTTCATCGACGAAATCCACAGGAAGATTAAACTTCTCAATTAGCATATCACCATATCGTTTGGCAGCTTCAACTCTTGGACCTGAAGTATTGTTCATATTCTTGGGTAATCCCAGAACAAAACCAGTAACTTGATATTTTTCGACTAATTCGGCTACTCGTTCTAGTCCAAATTGTTCTTCGTCTTCATTGATTGATATGATTTCAACACCTTGTGCAGTCCATCCTAGTAAATCACTGACTGAAATTCCAACTGTTCTAGAACCAACATCCATCCCCATTAATCTCATATATTATTTACCCTCACGATCGTTATTCTTATCCAAGTAAAATCTTACTAGTTCTTCGATAATTTCATCTCTTTCATATCGACGAATTAAATTACGAGCATCATTAAATCGAGGAATATATGCTGGATCTCCGGATATTAAGTATCCGACGATTTGATTATATGGGTCATATCCCTTTTCCTCTAAAGCATTAAACACAATTAAAAGTGTGTCATGAACATTTTTAGGAGAATTGTTATTCAAATCAAAATACATTGTTTTATCTGAAGCACTCATTTATAACACCTCTAAATATATGACGTAGGTTCATTATAATTCTACTTAGCCAAAATTAAAACTTAAACATAACTAATTTTATAATTTTTCTAACCAATCAACAGCTGCACTCATTGCTGCAGGAAGACCTTCTGGCTTAGAACCACCGGCTTGAGCCATGTTTGGACGTCCGCCACCGCCTCCATTAATTTCGCTAGAAATAGCTTTAATAATGTCACCAGCTTTTAGACCGTTTTTCACTTGTTCGTCACTAACTGCAACAATCAAGTTAGCTTTATCACCACTTTGAGTTCCTAATACTAAGACGTCAGATAAATTCTTTGATCTCCAAGTATCAGCTAATTGTCTAAGTTGATCCATCCCTGAAACGTTTAAGACACCAGTAATGATAGACTTACCATTAACTTCCTTGATATCATCAAATACTGAATCAGCTTGTTGGCTGGCTAATTTTGATTCTAGTTTTTCTTGTTTTTGTTGTAATTGCTTAACTTGTTCTTGAAGTTGAGCAACTTTGTTTGGTACTTCTTTAATTTGACTAGTTTTAACTTGTTCAGCAACTTGTTTTAATAATGATTCTTCATTATTTAGATAATCAAACGCTGCCTTTGAAGTAACGGCTTCAATTCTTCTGACACCGGCACCGACACCTGATTCAGAAACAATCTTGAATAAGCCAATTTCACTAGTATTTGAAACGTGGTTACCACCACAGAATTCAATTGAATAGTCACCAGCAGAAACAACACGAACCTTATCCCCATATTTGCTATCAAATAAGGCAATGGCTCCCATCTTCTTACCAGTTTCTTGATCAGTTTCAACAGTATTCACTGGATCGGCTTTAAAGATTTCAGCATTAACTAAGTCTTCAACCTTTTGTAGGTCTTCCTTAGTAACTGAACCGAAATGAGTAAAGTCAAATCTTAAGTAATTTGGTTCAACCAATGATCCAGCTTGTTGAGTGTGGTCTCCTAGAACATTTCTAAGTGATTGATCAAGCAAATGAGTAGCAGTATGGTTATGTTCTACTAATGCATGGAACTTGCGATCAACTTGTAATTCATATGAATGGTCTTTTGATAGACTTGTAATGATTTCTACAGTGTGTAGGTTTTGACCGTTTGGAGCGTGTTGAACATCAACAACGTTGGCACAAACATTACCATTTTCATCAATGATGGTCCCTTGGTCAGCAACTTGTCCACCCATTTCAGCATAGAATGGTGTCTTATCGAAAATTACTTCCGCTTCACCTTCACCAGCTTGATCTACTAATTTTTCATCAACGATTAAGTCAATCAACTTAGCATCTTTTACTTCAAGTTGTGTGTATCCTACATATTCACTAGGAGTTTTAATATCGATTAATAAGTCTCTTTGAACTCCCATTGATTTATCGTTACCACGAGCATTTCTGGCACGGTCTTTTTGTTTTTGCATTTCTGCTTTAAAACCAACTTCATCAACTGAGTAACCAGCATCTTCTAGGTATTCTTTTGTCATTTCAAGAGGGAAACCATAAGTATCGTATAATTTGAAGGCATCTTTTCCTTCAACAACACTTTGATTGTTTGATTTTAAATCATCCATTAAGTCACCTAGTAGTTGTAATCCATCTGAAAGTGTTTCATTGAAACGTTTTTCTTCTGAATGAATAACCTTTTCTAGGTAATCTTTTTGTTCTAATACTTCTGGATAGTATGACTTCATAATTTCACCCACAACAGGTACTAATTTGTATAAGAAGTCATCCTTAATTCCTAAACGATGTCCCGAAACAATCGCTCTTCTAATTAAACGACGAATAACGTATCCTCTACCCACATTTGAAGGTAGTGCTCCATCACCGATTGCAAAAGTAATAGCTCTTGCATGGTCAGCAATAATCTTGAAGTCGATATCATCTTTAGCGTTGACACCGTACTTCTTGTCACCGCTAAATGATTGTGTTTTTTCGATAATTGGCATGAATAAATCAGTTTCAAAGTTTGTTGGTGCATCTTCGAAAATTGATACAACACGTTCTAATCCCATCCCCGTATCAATGTTCTTTCTAGGAAGTGGTTCGTATGTGTCGTCAGGTTTATGGTTAAATTGTGAGAATACGATGTTCCATACTTCTAGGTAACGTTCGTTTTCTCCACCAGGATAGTTTTCAGGATCATCTGGAGCTAAATCATCATACTTTTCTCCACGATCATAGAAAATTTCAGTATCTGGTCCTGAAGGTCCTTGACCAATATCCCAGAAGTTATCATCCATATCGATTAAATGATCTGGAGCAACACCGGCTTCTTGCCAGAATTTTTTAGCATCTGTATCTTCTGGATAGACAGTCATGTATAGTTTTTCTTTGTCCCACCCAAACCATTCAGGTGATGTTAGTAATTCAAAAGCCCATTTAATAGCTTCTTCTTTAAAGTAATCACCTACTGAAAAGTTTCCTAGCATTTCAAATAATGTGTGGTGACGAGCTGTCTTACCAACATTTTCAATATCGTTAGTTCTAATACTTTTTTGTGAACTTGTTAAACGATGGTTCTTTGGTACTACACTACCATCAAAATATTTTTTCATAGTTGCAACACCAGAGTTAATCCATAGTAATGATGGATCATCCTTTGGAACTAGTGATGCACTTGGTTCGATTGTGTGACCATGTTGTTTGAAAAATTCCAAATACATAGCACGAATTTGACTACTATCTAATTTTTTCATAGAAATACCCTCCTATAAGCACAAAAACACCGTTGCTAGTAAAGACGCTCACGCGCGGTACCACTTTACTTGCAACGATGTTCTTTCGTATACCTCTTTAGTCTCAATAACGCTGAGAAGCGATTAATATAACAAATTCGAGATAGCACCATACTAAAGGTCATCACCTTTTTCACCAACCAAGATGTCTCTATAATTCACCAATAGTCTAGTATGTTCTCTTTTATATAATTAAATTATATGGTTTATTAAAACCCCTGTCAAACGTTATCTGTAACGTTGTGAACTACTCTTTTTGGACTTTCTCTTACGACGTCCTTCTTCTCTTTGTTGGATACGACGATTCATTTCATCGTTTCTCTTAAGCTCTTGTTTGATCTTGTTCTTGTAACCAGGTTTAACATTTTTCTTTTTCTTCTTAATCATACCAATCATCGTTGGTTCAAGCTTATCGTGTCCACGACGATGAGTCTTACGACGGTTACGATCATAAGTATCTTCTACTCGATCATTCTTGATTGCCTTAGGTTTAAATGTAATTCCCATTTTTTCTAATGCATCAATTTCGTCTTCTTCATCAGGTGAATATAAGGTTACGGCTGTTCCTGGCATATTATTTCTACCAGTTCTTCCGACACGATGAATAAAGTATTCTAAATCATCTGGAATATCATCGTTAATAACGTCTGAAACTCCTTCAATATCAATTCCACGGGCAGCTAAATCAGTCGCTACAACGTATTGGAATTCAAGGTTTTGAATCTGTTTCATAGTACGTTTTCTTTCACGTGGATTTAAATCACCTGAAACAATTCCGACTTTTAGTCCTTGGTTTCTTAAATAATCATAAATTTCTTCCACACGTTTTCTTGTGTTAGCGAAAATTAAAACAAGATATGGTTCACCTAAGGTGATTAATTTATGAATTAATTCATTCTTATTTTGACCTTTGGTAGAGATTAACCAATTATCAATTGTTGGACTAATAACTGCTTGATTAGGAATATTTTCAACATAAGGATTTTCCAAATATTTCTTTAAAAATGGTTTTAACTTTTGTGGAATAGTAGCAGAAAAGACCATCATTTGAACATCTTTTCCAAAACTAGCCGCAATATTATCAATATCAGATAAAAATCCTAAATCTAAGGTCATATCAGCTTCATCAATTACTAATTGTGTTGCAGTATGAACTTGTAAATATTGCCCCTTGATTAAATCGTTAATACGACCTGGAGTTCCAATAACGATTTGAGGTTGTTCATTCTTTAACTTTTCGATTTGTCTAGACTTATCGGTTCCACCCACATAGTTAACGATGTGGATAGTTTTATCTGAATGTTTAGCTAATTGCTTAGCATTATTATAAATTTGATAGGCAAGTTCACGACTTGGTGTTGTGATAACGGCTTGCACTTCAAGTTTATCAACATTAAGTTGATCAAAGATTGGTAACAAGAAGGCATGAGTTTTACCACTTCCTGTTGCTGATTGTCCAACAACACTTCTATTCTTTCTAATTTCAGGAATAATTTTTTCCTGAATTGCCGTTGGTTCTCTAAAACTTAATTCATCTAAAGCATCATATAAAAATGGCTTTAAATTGTATTGCTTAAATGTACTTGGCATTCTATTCTCCTTTGTAACTAGCTACGATTTCATCTAATTTACTAATCACAGACTTAATTTCATCTTCGTTTTGTGCAGCAGCCCCACTAGCTAAATCATGTCCGCCACCGCCAAATTGTTTGGCTAGCTCATTAATCGCAGGTCCCTTAGAACGTAAACTGATTTTAAAAGTACCATCTTCTTTTTGAATAAATACAGCCCAAGACATTACTTGATTGATATTACCTGGTAACGGTACAACTGCGGAGGTACTTTCATTAATAAGTTCATATTTCTTCAAAATTTCATCTGTTAAAACAATTGAAGCTGCACCATTATCTGTAATGTCTAAGTTTTCATAAACATAAGCAGATAATCTGGCCATTGGTAAATCGATTGATGATTCAATTGTGTTTACCTCTGTTGTTGAAAAGTCTAATTGTGCTAATTTTGATGCGACTCTGAATGTGTTTGATGATGTTGATGGGTATTTAAAGCGTCCTGTATCACCAACAATACCGGCATACAATAAACGACCTGCATTACTGCTTATCTTCAATCGACGTGATGATTCAAATAAATCATAAATCAATTCAGATGTACTGGATGCTTCCGGAACAACCCACATAATGTCACCAAATTGATCGTCATTTGGATGATGGTCAATCTTAATCATCATCTTACCGTGAGTATATCTGTCATCATCTACCCTAGGTTGATTTGCTGTATCAACAACAATTACTAAAGCATTTTCATATACTTCATCATCAATTTCATCAGTCTTTCCTAACCAATCAAAACTGTTATATTGCTTACCAACACAATAAACTTTTTTGTTGGGAAAAGATGTCTTTATAATTTCAGCTAATCCCATTTGTGAACCATATGCATCAGGATCTGGGCGTTGATGTCTATGAATGATAATTGTATCAAAGTCACAAATCGCTTTAATTATTTTTCTTTGTGGTGAAATATTTAAAAGATTTAAAAATTTGTTCATTTTTGTCCCTACTAACCTCATTATTTATCAATACCATAATTATATCATACGGATTGGATGGTTGTTAAAGTCTTTGAAAACAAAAAGACAATTACCAGCAATGCTGATAACTGTCTTTAAAAATACTATTTAATTATTCTTTGTCTTCCTTAGCTTCAGTTGCTTCTTCAGACTTAGCTTCTGCTACACGTTCTGTAACTTTAGCAACAGCAGTTAAATCGAACACTAGGTAAATACCATCGCAGTCTAGAGTAACTGTTTTTTCTTCTTCGTTGATGTCATCAACGATTCCGTGTAAACGACCGATTGTGATAACGTGGTCACCTTTTTGTAGTTGCTTTAAAGTTTCAGCATGTTTTTGTTGTTGTTTCTTTTGTGGTCTGATAACCAAGAAATACATAATCGCAAATAAAACGATTAAAATAATAAATCCACTGTAGTTTTGAATCATTTAACTCACCGTGCCTTCTATAATTTAGTATATATGTTACCAAAGATTACCTACTTCGTCCAGTTTTACTTATCAAGATTATACGGGTAATTTAAGTGGGTATAACCTTCTTGCGTAACCACTCTCCCCCTTGCGGTTCTCTTAATAAATCCAATTTGTAGCAAATATGGTTCATACATTTCTTCAATTGTATTCACTTCTTCACCAATGTTCGCGGCTAACGTTGAAACACCAACTGGACCACCGTTATAAAACTCAATCATGGTTTTCAACAATTTAATATCAGTAGCATCAAGTCCCTTATTATCAACGCCTAACATTGTTAATGCTTTATCAACAATTTCTACATCAACGTTTTCCTTTTCGTCAACTTGAGCAAAATCACGAACTCGCTTTAATAAGCGGTTTGCAATTCTAGGTGTTCCTCTAGATCTACGTGCAATTTCATGAGCACCTTGATCTACAATTTCAGTTTCAAATATGTCAGCTGACCTAATGACAATGTCTTGTAAATCTTCTACATTGTAGTATTTCATATGTTCGACAATTCCAAAACGATCTCTAAAAGGTGCTGATAACAGCCCCGCTCTTGTGGTGGCACCAATCAATGTGAATGGTGGCAGTGGTAAATGCACTGGATGCGCTGTAGGACCTTGGCCAACCACTATATCCACACTGAAATCTTCCATAGCGGAATATAACATTTCTTCAACTGTTTTAGGTAGTCGATGGATTTCATCTATAAATAAAATATCACCTGGTTGAAGTTCATTTAATAGCGCTGCCAAATCACCAGTCTTTTCAATTGCTGGTCCACTAGTAGTTTTTATATTGGTATTCATTTCATTAGCGATAACCATTGCTAATGTGGTTTTACCAAGTCCCGGAGGTCCATATAACAATACATGATCCAACGTTTCTTCTCTCTGTTTAGCTGCCTTGATATATACGGACAATTCTTCTTTTAAATCATCCTGTCCAATATATTCTGATAAGAATTGTGGACGTAGTGATTTTTCGAAAGAATCTTCCATTTGTCCCTCAATATCACCAGAGACGATGCGGTCATCATTCATTTATGAATCCTCCCTTTAAAATTTGGTAACTGCTGTTAGCCCTTGTCTTAAGTATTCTTCGGTACTTGTTGCAGGAATTTCTTCTAATGCTTTACGAGCCTTCTTAATATCTTTTGCTGTATATCCTAATTCTTTTAGTGCTTCCAGCGCATCTTCTAACTCTTGATTATCAGAAGTATAATTACTAATCGATACGTTATCATCAACTTCATCAAACAATGTTGGTGCAATATCATCAAGCTTACCCTTCAAATCAAGAATAATTTGCTTAGCTGTTTTTTGACCAACACCTGGGAATTTAGTTAAATAAGTAACATTTTCAGTGTTAATCGCATTTAGCAATGATTGCGGATCATTACCCGCAATAATTGCAAGTGCACTCTTAGGTCCAATCCCAGAAACATTTAATAACTTTTCAAAAATCGATTTTAATTCTCTACTTGAGAATCCATAAAGGGTTTGAGAAGTGTCAGTGACTGATTGATGAATAAACACTTTTACTTTTTCGTTATTGTCTACTGTATAGACGTATGGATTAGAGGTATAAACTAAGTACCCAACTCCATTCACGTCTAATACTATGAAACCAGGTTGTACATCTTGAATAGTTCCATTTAAATATTCGAACATTGTTTTCCTCGCTTACATAAATTTATCTTGTCCATGTGGATCTTGAATTCGTTTAAACATTTTTTCCATATCTGTATTAGAGAAAGAAACCAGAACCGGTCTACCGTGAGGACAATTAAATGGATTGTTAACTGTTGCTAATTCATCTAGCAAGTGAACAGCTTGCTTTCTATCTAAGTGATGATTAGCTTTGATTGCTTGTTTACAACTCATCATAATCGCTGTATCAGCTCTAAAATCAGCTACTGAAATATCCTTATGAGATAGTACCCAATCAATCATTTCCCTAATTGTTTCTTCTTCAGTACCTTCTGAAATCCAAGTTGGATGCTGTTTAATAATAAAACTATTGTTTCCAAAAGCTTCAATATCTAATCCAACTTTTTTTAAGGTCTCTAATTTTTCAGAAATAATCAATGCATCCCTATTTGGGTAGTTTAAAACTAGTGGGACTAATAGATTTTGTTGGTCATCAGAAACTTCACCAATTTCTTCTCTTAATCTTTCATAGTTAATTCTTTCTTGTGCTGCATGTTGATCAACAATATACATTCCGTCATCAGATTCACAGATTAAATAAGTCCCGTGCAATTGACCAATATATAACAACTTAGGAAATCTTACTTCAGCTGGCTTACTTTCAACTAAAACATCTTCTTCATCATTAAAAGGTGTAGCCGGCACAGCATATTTCTGCGTAAATTCGATCACGCTATCATCGTTTAATTGATTTCTATTTGTGATAAAAATTGAGTCAATATTGGAAATTTTTAAATCGACTTCACTATCAATTTTGTCTTCACTATCATTGCTAGTGAAATTGGGTTGAACTAATTCTTCGTCACTAGTTTTTGGATGATTAGAAACACTATATTGATTAATTTCCATTTGTAATTGTTGATTAGTATATTTAGGCTTAACCGCTCTATCTCTAGTCATCACATCTGGAATTAGATTTTCTTTATAAATCGTATCATAAATGGTCTTAGCAACCAAATTACATAACTGACCTTCTTTACTTATCCTAATCGTCTGTTTCGTTGGATGAACATTTACATCAGTTAGAATAGGATTTAATTTGATATTTAAAACTGCAATTGGATATCTTCCAACCATTAACTTCGAACCGTAACCGTCAGTAATCGCTTTAACTAAAGAATAGTTTTTAATATATCGACCATTCAAATTAATCGTAATATGGCTGCGAGCAGATCTAGTTAGCTCCGGTAAACTAACATAACCATCAATTGTAAAATCATCATCTTGATTACTTATTTTAATAATCTTTTTCAAATTTTTGGCACCGTAAATATCACCAATCACCTGTTTTAATTGCCCTCGTCCAGAAGTTCGTAATATTTCCTTATGATTATGAACCAAAGAGAACGCAATATCAGGATGACCAATTGCCAATCGATCAACAATATCAGAAATTTGTGATAATTCTGTCCGAAGCGACTTCATATATTTTAGTCTTGCAGGAGTATTAAAAAATAGGTTTTCAACACAAATACTGGTTCCACGTCTTGAATCAGAAGGTTTAATATCTTCAACCTTGCCACCTTTGATGTGAATTTGTGTTCCTTCATCCCCTGTTGAAGTCTTTAAATGAACATCTGAAACTGAAGCAATAGAAGGTAGTGCTTCTCCTCTAAAACCGAGTGACCGCACCATAAATAAATCTTTTTGATCATTAATTTTACTAGTGGCATGACGCTTAAATGCAATTTGAACATCATCTTGGTCAATACCAATTCCATCATCAATGATTTCGATTTTCTTTAATCCTGCATCTTCAATGTTGATATCAATTTGTGTACTTTGTGCATCGATCGCATTTTCTACTAATTCCTTTACAACAGAAGCAGGACGTTCGACAACTTCACCAGCTGCAATTTGATCGGCTAAAATAGCAGACAATTCATGAATTTTATGCAAGATTATTCACCCCTATTACTTATCAATTTCTCTTTTCCATTTGTATACTTCATTCATAATGTCCATTGGTGTTTTAGACATTAAATCAAGGTTCTTAATTGCCTTAATAATTTTATCATTTTCAGTTGATTTAGGCGCTGATTTACTATCGTCATTAAATAATGAAAGCTGTAAATCGTCATCATAATTTTCTTCAACTTGCTTTTTGGTAGGAGCTGCATCTTCTGCCATAACCACCGGTTTAGCAGCAATATCGTTTTGCTCTAAGTCAGTTAAAATAATATCCGCGCGAGTTAACAATGATTCTGGTAATCCAGCTAACTTAGCAACATGAATTCCGTATGACTTATCAGCTGCACCAGATTGTACCTTGTGTAAAAATACTAATTCTCCGTCTTTTTCTACAGCTCCAACGTGAACGTTTTTTAGTTGTTTCAATGAGTCAGATAGTTCAGTTAATTCATGATAATGTGTTGAGAATAAAGTTTTAGCATGAATATTATTATGAACGTATTCAATAATCGATTGAGCAAGAGCCATTCCATCATACGTGGCTGTCCCTCTTCCAATTTCATCAAATAAAATCAAGCTGTTATCAGTAGCATTTTGAATTGCTTGGTTTGATTCTTTCATTTCCACCATAAATGTACTTTGGCCTGAAATTAAATCATCAGCAGCACCAATTCTAGTGAAAATTTGATCGAAAATTGGCATATTAGCAGATTTAGCAGGAACAAAACATCCTATTTGCGTCATTATAACAGTTAACGCTAATTGTCTCATGTAAGTACTTTTACCAGACATGTTAGGACCTGTTATCAATAAAACGTTGGTATCAGGTTTCATAATCACATCATTTGGAACATAAGATTGATGTCCCATTACCTTTTCGACTACTGGATGTCTTCCATCAACGATTTCCAAAGTATGATTGTCATTTAATGTCGGACGAACTAAACGGTATTCATCTGAAATTGAAGCAAAACTTTGTAAAACATCTAAACTAGAAACCGCATTGGCTAGTTTTTGCAATCTTTGAATTGCTGTTTTTACAACTGCTCTAACTTCACTAAATAAATCATATTCCAATGTTTTGGACTTTTCTTGTGCTTCAATGATTAACTTTTCTTTTTCTTTTAACTCCGTAGTAGAAAATCTTTCGGCATTAGTTAATGTTTGTTTACGTTCGTATCTATCTTCTGGCAGCTTAGCTAAGTTAGCTTTAGATACCTCAATGTAATAGCCAAAAACATGGTTATAACCGATTTTTAAGTTGTTGATGCCGGTTAGTTCACGTTCTTTATTTTCCAGTTCAGCAATCCATTGTTTTCCATTATTCATTGCATCACGATATTGATCCAACACTTCGTTATATCCTTCATTAATAATGCCACCCTCTGTTACCGAAATTGGTGGTTCGCTAATGATGGCTTGTTCAATTAATTCAGCCACTTCTTCGACTGGATCTAAATCATTATCAATTTGTTCAAATGATTTAGTTTCCATTTCAGCCAAAATATATTTAATTTTAGGAATTTGTTGTAGTGATGTCTTTAATTGCACTAAATCTCTTCCGTTAACAGAACCGAATGAAACCTTTCCAGCCAATCTTTCAAGGTCATAAACTTTTACCAATAAATCTTTAATTTCACTACGTTCATAGTAATGATCTAATAAATCATTGACCTGGTTTTGGCGATTTTTAATTTCTGATTGGTTAATTAAAGGATGATCAATCCATTCCTTTAACTTTCTACCACCCATTGCAGTTTTTGTTTCATCTAATAACCATAACAAACTACCAGACTTCTTGTTTGTTCTTAAGTTCTTGGTTAACTCTAGATTATATTGTGAATTATGATCCATTTTTAAAAACTCAGCTGGTTGATAAGCGATTGCTGGTTTCATATGGGATAAACTACGTTTTTGCGTGTCAGTAATATAAGTAATTAAACGACTAACTACTTGTTTTTCAACTTCATTTAAAAGATTAACAACTAGGTATTCCATGTCTTCAGACATTTGCATATTGTCTTGGTAAGACACTAAAATTCCTAGCTTATTAATCATATCAATATCCTTTTGTGGTAAATCGGAATTAACAATTACTTCTTTAGTTTGCAATGTCATTAATTCGTTTACGACACTATCCATGCTGCTTAAGACCGTTGTCTTCAATTCACCTGTAGATAATTCGGCATATGCAAAGCCATACTTACCATCTACATATTCTATTGATGTTAAGTAGTTGTTTTCCTTCGCATTTTCAGCACCCATTGCTGTTCTTGTACCTGGGGTGATTAATTGTGTAACAGCTCTTTTAACCATTCCTTTAGCAGTCTTAGGGTCTTCCATTTGTTCACAAATCGCTACTTTGTATCCTTTATCGATTAATGTATCGATATAAGCTTCAACAGCTTTATGGGGAACTCCACACATAGGAATTGGATTATCAGCATTTTTACTTCTAGATGTAAGTGTTAATTCTAGAATTTGCGCACCTTTAACGGCATCTTCGTTAAACATTTCATAAAAATCACCTAAACGATAAAAAACAAAAGCATCTGGGTATTGATCCTTAACTTTTTGATATTGTTCCATCATTGGTGTTTGTTTAGCTTTACTAGCCATTTAAAATCCCCCTATCTATTATATGGATGACTCGGATCAATTAAGATTGTTTTGATGGATCTAGCAGTTCCATCATCTCTTAAATCAATTACACATCCTGATAAAATTTGGTCACCCTCATTTTGCACTTCAAATCTGGTGGGTCTTTGAGTTAAAAAGCGATGAATAATACTATCATATTTCATCCCTAAAACACTATTAAATGGACCACACATTCCTACATCAGTTATGTACGCAGTTTGTTTATTTAAAATTTGATTATCATTTGTTTGTACATGGGTATGAGTTCCTACAACGGCGGAAGCTCTTCCAGTCAGAAATAGACCCATCGCCTTTTTTTCACTTGTTGTTTCCGCATGAAAATCAACGAAAATATAATCTACCTCTTTTTCAATCTTGTTTAATAATTCATCAATCTTTTGAAAAGGATCATCAATTGGATCAATAAAAATTCTTCCTTGTAAATTAACCACCGCTAATTTCTTACCGTTCACATTAACGATTGTATATCCAGCACCTGGAACGTCTTTTCCCGGGTAATTCAATGGGCGCACTAAATTTTTACTATCATCAATGAAATCATAAATTTCTTCATTATTCCACGCATGGTTTCCCAAAGTAATGACATCAGCTCCATCATTCATTAATTGCTTATAAACTTTGTAGCTAATTCCTCTTCCTACTGGCGTTGAATTTTCTCCATTTACAATTGTCACTTGTGGTTTAAAGTCGTGTTTCAATTTAGATAGATATTGATCAACCATATCTACTCCTAAATTACCAACTACATCCCCTAAAAATAGTATTCTCATCTCTATCCTCAATTCCGTTATTATATATGTACAATTTTACACCGTTTTAACCAAAATAAAAAAGGCTTATCGCCTTTTTTATTTTGCATATTCAATTGATCTTACTTCTCTTATAATTGTAACCTTGATATGACCAGGATATTCCATATCCTCTTCAATTTTATTTTTAATATCTCTTGCTAATACAACAGCTTGAGTATCAGAAACTTTCTCTGGTTTAACAATCACTCTGATCTCACGTCCGGCTTGAATAGCATAACTCTTCTTAACTTCATCAAAGCTATCACTAATTGTTTCCAAACTTTCAAGACGATGAACAAAACTTTCAAGAGATTTACTCTTGGCACCTGGTCTAGCAATCGCAATCTTGTTTGCGATATTTACTAATTCAGAAACAATAAACTTAGGTTCGCTATCTTCGTTATCGGATGCAATAGAATCAATCACTACTGGACTTTCCTTAAACTTCTTGGCTAAATCAACACCAAGGTCAATATGTGAACCTTCATTATCATTATCAGCAGAGCGACCAATTTCGTGCAATAATCCTGCGCGCTTAGCTAAAACGACATCTTCACCTAGTTCTGCGGCTAATACACCAGCTAGCTTGGCAACTTCAATAGAATGACTTAAAACATTACGACCATGATAAATCTTAAATTTCAATTTACCAATCATCATAATCATTTCAGGACTCATTGAATGAATACCTAAATCGAATACTGTTTCTTCACCAATTTCTTGAATCTTTTCATCAAGTTCACGGCGACTCTTTTCAACCATTTCTTCGATTCTAGCGGGATGAATTCTTCCATCTTTAATTAGACTTTCAAGTGCCATCTTGGCTACTTCTCGTCTAATTGGATCGAATCCACTTAATACTACAGCTTCAGGGGTATCATCAATAACTAAATCAATTCCTGTTAAAGTTTCGAAGGTTCTAATATTTCTTCCTTCTCTACCGATAATTCTACCCTTCATATCATCATTAGGTAGATTAACAACAGAAACAGTAGTTTCAGAAACAATATCAGCAGCACTTTGTTGAATTGCTTCAATAACTAAATTTTTAGCGTTTTCAGATGATTCCTTACGAGCTAAATTATAACTATCCTTAACCATCTTGGCACGTTCATCAGCTAATTCTTGCTTAGTTTCATTAATAATTAGCTCTTGTGCTTCTTCTTGCGATAGTGTTGAAATATGTTCTAACTCAGCCTGACGTTGTTTAACTAGCATATCAGCTTGCTGTTGCTTTTGTTCAAGCTTCTTTTGGTTCAAGTTAAGCTTTTCTTCACGCTTGTTCAATGAATCTTCACGCTTGTTCAATGAATCTTCACGCTTATCAAAAGCGTCATCTTTTCGATCTAAAGAATCTTCACGTTGAATTAGACGATTTTCTTGTCGTTGAACTTCAATACGTCTTTGCTTAATTTCTTTTTCAATGTTAGAACGATAATGATTACTCTTTTCTCTTGCTTCTAGAATTGCTTCCTTAGCAGACGTTTGAGCTTGTCGTTTAGCATCTTCCAAAATATCTTGTGCACTCATGTGAGCCTTAGTCAATTTCTTATCAACAATCTTCTTGTTAAAAAAGATACCAACAGTAGTTCCCACCACAAAAGCAGCGATGATTGCGAGGATTATAGGTAACAAATAAGTCATAGGCTTATTACACCTCCACATCATCTAATGTTAATTAAATTTTTTTATAAGTGCATATACGTGTGCACTACTATATTTTAAATTTTACTTAGTGAAGTGTCAACACATCATATTTGTTTTTGGCAAAAATAAAAAAGCCTCGCGGCTTTTTATTCTTCACCAGTATCTAAACTAGTTTGTTCTGCTGATTCATCACTGGTTTCTGGAACATCTTCACCCATTCCATATGCAGCACGAACCTTTAAGTTAATTTCTTCCATTTTATCTGGGTTTTCCTTCAAGAATTGCTTAGCGTTTTCACGACCTTGACCAATTCTTTCGTCGCCATATGAGTACCATGAACCAGACTTATTAATGATGTCTTGTTCTACGGCCATATCAACAAGTTCCCCAGTTTGAGAAACACCTTCACCGTACATGATATCAACTTCAGCACGTTTGAATGGAGGAGCTACCTTATTCTTAGCAACTTTAATCTTAGTTCTGTTACCAATAATATCAGTACCATCTTTAATTTGTTCAGCTCTTCTAATTTCTAGTCTAATAGTTGAGTAGAACTTAAGGGCACGTCCACCCGGTGTAGTTTCAGGGTTACCAAACATAACCCCAACTTTTTCTCTAATTTGGTTAATAAAGAGTGCAATGGTTTTAGTTTTGTTAATTGAACCTGAAAGTTTACGAAGAGCTTGTGACATTAATCTTGCTTGTAGACCAACATGCGCGTCACCCATTTCACCTTCAATTTCAGCTCTAGGAACTAAAGCAGCAACTGAATCGACAACAACGATATCGATTGCTCCACTTGATACTAAGGCATCACAAATTTGTAATCCTTGTTCACCAGTGTCAGGTTGTGATAATAGTAAATCATCAATATTAACACCTAGATTAGTTGCATATACTGGATCCAAGGCATTTTCAGCATCAATATAAGCTGCTGTACCACCTTGTTTTTGTACTTCGGCAACTGCTTGAAGTGCAATGGTAGTCTTACCAGAACTTTCTGGTCCATAGATTTCAACAATTCTTCCTCGTGGGAATCCACCAACACCTAAAGCATTATCTAACGCTAAAGATCCGGTTGGGATAGTTGAGATTCTTGTATCCCCTCTATCACCCATTCTCATAATAGAACCTTTACCGAATTCTTTTTCAATTCGTTTTAAGGCTCCATCTAGAGCTGCTTTTCGTTCATCAGCCATTAATTTGACCTCCCTTTAATAACTATTCGATATTTATACTATACTAATCTATCTTTAAAAAAGCAAGTAAAAAAGAACAAAAGTTCGCATTTTTATTTTACGTGTAATTTTAACAAATCAAGTGCTTCAGCAACAGATTGTTCCCTAACCTCTTGTCTTGTTCCTTCAAAGTGACACTCTTTTACAGACTGCATTCCATCATAATCTAGTCCAATAAATACAGTTCCTGACAGATGTCCTTCAAGTCCATCTGGACCAGCAACACCAGTAAATGAAACCCCAATATTAGTTTTCATTATTTGTTTAGATTGTTGTGCCATCCAAATTGCAACTTCACTAGAAACAACTCCACAAGCTTGGATAATGGGTTGCGGAATTTGTAATAGACTTGCTTTAGCCTCATTAGAGTAAGTCACAAATCCTCCTGGAAATATCTTAGATACCCCTGCTACATCCCCAAGAGTCGCTTGAAATAATCCAGCAGTGAGACTTTCTGCTGCTGTAATAGACTTATTTTGTTCAATTAATCTATTAATTACTGACGTGTCAAATTGCATAAAATTACGACCTTTCATTATAAAGATACGTTAAAAATATTGTTTTTATTTGAATGAATCTTCAAAAATAAATCTACTTTTTACAAAATATTCAATTCCAGAGTAAATAGTGAAAATTAAACAAACGTATAAAATGATTGTTCCAAAACCAATTGTTGTGAATGGAACATATAGGAAGTCATTTAGCAGTAATAAAATGATTGAGATCATTTGACTAAATGTCTTTATCTTACCTGGCCATGCAGCGGCGATTACTTCACCATTATTTTCAACCACGATTAGTCTTAATCCAGTTACTGCTAATTCACGGCACACGATTATAGCTGCCACCCATGCTGGTACAAAACCAAATGAAACTAAAATAATGAATGCTGACATCACAATCATTTTATCTGCAAGCGGATCAGCAAATTTACCAAAATTGGTTACTAGGTGTTGTCTTCTTGCGATTTGTCCATCTAAAAAGTCAGTAATACATGCTGCAGCAAATATTAGTGCTGCCACAATTCTTGTTACTTGAATACTAGTTCCTAACCAGATAACAGTTCCCATATTGATTGAACATGATAATAGAATAATGAAAACCGGAATTAATAAAATTCTTACAATTGTTAATTTATTAGGTAAATTCATGTTTATCCCCCATTTTTTAAATAAAAAAAGGCTTTAATAAGCCCCTTTTTTTATTTCTTAAAAGTAAATGTAATTTGTGTAGTTAATGGTGTCTTTTCATCAAGCTTAACAGTTGTTCCGTTAATCATAATCTTTGAACCCTTAACGTTACCTAAGGAAATGACAACATTAGAAGTGTTTTCAGGAACATCAACTGTTTTCTTTTCCCCAGAGTTTTGAAGACCTTGGAATAATGACTTGTTATCAGCCATGATTGATGACCATGCTCTAGCAGAAGCTTCAAGAGTGATTTTGTTGGTCTTTTGTCCAGTAACTTCGTATTTAGTAGTGCTTACTTCTTTAACTTTAGTTTCAGTTGATTGATCATCTTTTGACTTATCAGCCTTTTTACTTGATGAACTAGCTGAACCAGAAGATTCAGATGAACCAGTTACAGAGACTGAACTACTACTAATACTTGTTTGTGAAGAATTATTAGTATGAACAACAACAGCCCATACCCCAAAAACAACTACCAAAATAGCAACGATGATTCCAAAAGTTGGTAATAGTTTACGGAAAGATGATTTTCTTTCAGCTTTGCTACGACGTGCAACCTTCTTGTTTACATCGTCCTTTGAAACTTTTTCAGCATATTCTTCGCTTTGAGTATCAGGCAAGCTTTCATCATGTTCATTCAACAATTCAATTCCGTCGATTCCGACAGTATCAGCGAATTGTTTGATAAAAGCTCTAACATAAAATTCCCCAGGTAGTTCTTCAAAGTTACCTTGCTCAATAGCTTCTAGATAATGTTTTTGGATTTTGGTAATCTTTTGAATGTCATCAATAGACATATCTTTTGCAATACGCGCTTCTTGTAGTGATTTACCAATTTCTACTTGTTTTCCATTATTATTTTGCATAGGTATTACTCCACTTATTTATTATTTTATATTTATAGTATATCATACCATACCCAATAATCTAAACCGCGTTATCATTTATTTTTGAGGTAAAATGATATTTTTCACCATAAATTCTTCTTTTAATAACATTTTACCATAGTAAATTATGTCACTTAATTGCAAAGATTTAATAATATCGATTTCATCATACAAGTTACGATAGTTATGATCCTTATCGTTAACACTGTTTGATACTGCTTCAATTGAATTCATCATTGAAATATGTTGACCAATTTCTTCTCTCTTAATCAGTTCAAATTCATCATTCAATTCTTTAACAATATCTTCAAAACCAAATAGAACTTTTGAAATTTCTTGATAAAAACTATCTATATCATCAGTTTCACCAGCAAAGATTGCATAATTAAATTGATCTTCACAATCAAAATCGAAGCCAAATGAATCATCAATAATACCTTTGTTATAGAGGTTTTCATATACTTCTGATCCTTCTGAAAGCAGCATTTGTAATAATAGTGAAATTGATAATTCATATTTGATATCGTTATTAAATTCGCTACTACCTTTAATTCCAATTGCTACTTTAGGTATGCTAACATCCATTTCTTCCGTGGTTTCTTTAACTATATCGTTAGATTCAATTAGTGTTTTATTAATTGATCTTACGTTTGGAGAACTCTTTTGCTTTTGATTATCAATGACCCATCCTAATGTTTCATCAGGATTGATATCTCCTACAATGGTAAGTTGCATGTTATTAGGTTGATAGAAGTAATTATATGAATCGTATAAATCATCTTTAGTTATCTTATTAATTGATTCTTGACTACCTGCAATATCAACATTAAGTGGTGTATCGGGATACATATTTTGAATCGTTTTGAAAAATAATACCGAACCAGGATTATCATCATACATACTTATTTCCTGTCCAATAATCCCTTTTTCTTTTTCAACTTTTTGTTCATCAAAATAAGGATCTTGAACAAAATCAAGAAGTTCCATTAAGTTGTCATGAACATTATCAGTTGTTGCAAATAAATAACTAGTTTTATTGAAGTTAGTAAATGCATTTGATGATGCCCCATATTTAGAAAAAACATCCATTGAATCATGATTTTTCTTATCAAACATTTTATGTTCTAGAAAGTGAGCAATTCCTGCTGGATATTTTTTTCCATTAATCGTGGTATCAATAGAACCATAATTGACTGAAAAAGTAGCATAAGTTTTATGATATCCAGATTTGGGGATCATCACTACTGATAAACCATTTTCTAATTCATCAATATAAACTTTATCGCCATATTGTTGATAATTTTTAATCTCCACTTTTAATCCGCCCTTCTAAAAAGAAAATTGAATTTAATTTTAACTTTCTAGCTACCCTAGCTATATCCGAAACGCTAACCAATAAAACAGATTGTTTCCATTCTGCAAAGGAAACTTTTCTATTTAATAAAGTGTTAGTAAATTCTTGTTCAATACTTTGTCTAGGACTATCTAAAACGGACTTCTTAGCGTTTATCATTTCAGCTTTAATACTGTTCAACGTATCTAAATCAATATTTCCGTTGATCATTTCATTTAGTTGTTCCTCAACTATATCAATAACCTTTTGATAGTTTCTGGCGTTTATTCCTGTAGATACCATTAAAAATCCATTAATTGAGCTATAACTGCTACTTGCGCTATAAGCTAAACTATTCTTTTCTCTTACATTTTTAAATAATTTTGATTGTGGGGTTCCACCAAAAACAGCATTGAATAAGACTGCCGCCATAAACTCATCGTCATCATAAAAAACAGGCAGTCTATATCCCATGTTTAAATAGCTTTGTGAAGAATTAATTTGTTTTTTGACAACTTCAACTTCTTTATTAACAGCAAAGTCAGATAAAGATATAATTCGTCTTATCGATGACTTTTGTCCAAACTCAAATGATTTAAATAAATCTAGCATATTTGATTCGTTAACATCCCCGATAACAGATATTTTAACGTTATCGTTTGCCATTACTTCTTGATAATAATCATACTCTTCCTTAGCTGAGATATCGTCATAATCATCTTCTCGGCCATACAAGAATATCCCGCGATTGATATCATTTTTGAAGAATAATTCTTTTAACTTAGTGGAAGCAAAGAACCGCTTATTATCAGCGATCGAAGAAACATACTTCTTCATATTTTTTCTTTGCAATTCAAACGTTTTTTCATCGTAACTTCCATCACTAACTAACGGGTGGAATAATACACCTTTTAAAAATTCAATTGCTTCATTTAGTATATTTTCTGATGAATCAAAAAATTTTGGATTAGGAATGCTCAATGAAATTCTTAAAACTGATAAATTTCCATATCTCAAAACATTAGTCCCAAAAGTTGCTCCATACATTGATGAAAGCTTTCTAGCTAATTTAGATTGAGTTGAATAATCTTCATTACTAATTTCCATTAATTCAGCTAAGACAGCACGTTTAGCTAAATTTTCTTTTTCATTTTCTGCAATTAAGTCTACAGTAAAGGAAATAGTTTTAAATTTATCCTCAGGAATAACATTTAATTCCACTCCATCATTAATCGCTATATTCATCAAATTCACCTCTACTTAGTTTGCTTAGTTATTTTTAAAAGTGGTGTTCTATAATTTTTACCGAACCATTTTTCACAAATCTTTTTAAGTTCTCCGGATTTAGCTAGTTGTTTCAAAGCGATATTAATCTTATTTTTTAATGTTTTATCGCCTTTTCTAATTCCGACACCAAATTCTTCTCTTGGGAAAGCACCTGTTACAATCTTGTAATCATCTGGATTAGGTTGGTGTGCAATGTAATAGTTAGCATAAGTGCTATCAATTAATAATCCACTAATTCTACCGTGATTCAAATCAATGAATGCATTAGTAAAAGAGTTATACAAAATTGGTGATTGATTCTTAATATACTTTCTCAATAATTGCGGTTGATCATTTATATCATTTAGTCCGGACGAACCACTTTGTGCTCCCAAATATTTGCCCTCCATATCACTAAATTTATTAATGTTAGAAGATTTAAGAGTTACTAATTCTTGGTCATTGGACAAATATGGTGTACTAAAGTTTACCACTTTTTCTCGTTCTGGAGTAATCGAAAAACCATTCCAAATTAAATCAATCGTTGTATTGCGAAGTTCTGTAACGTTCATGGACCAATCGATTGGTTGAAATACTGCTTTAATTCCATATTTCTTAAATACAGCGTTAGCTAAATCAACATCAAATCCAGTGATTTTTCCACTCTTGTTTTCAAACCCCATTGGAACAAAAGTAACATCTAGACCAATAGTAATCTTTTTGCTTTGCTTAATTCTATTCCAATTATCGTAATGATCTGCTCTTTTAGTAACCGAAGAACAACCAGTTAGGATGAAGATAGTTAACAGAAGAATTGTGAATATGCCACTATATCTTATCTTTTTCGACATTATACTATTCCCCCTCTTTAAATGGTTTAACTTCTTTCACCTTATCAGCAACTTGTTTAGCAAATGACATATCGTGAGTTACCACAAGCTGTGTTATTTTTTGTTGTTTTAAATCTAATATAATCTTTCCAACTTCTTCACTAAGTTTTGGATCCAAAGCAGATGTTGGTTCGTCATAACAAATAATCTTAGGATGCATTGCTAATGTTCTAACAATTGCCACGCGTTGTTTTTGTCCACCGGATAATTGATATGGGTATAGTGTTTCTTTTCCAGTTAAATCTAGTTTATCAATTAACTCTTGAGCCTCTTTTTCAGCTTCATCTTTTGATTTTTTCAAAACTAATTGTGGAGCTAAAATAATATTCTCAATTACCGTTAGATTAGGGAATAATCCAAAATCTTGGAATACAACACCAATAACAGATTGAGTTGAATCTGATGGATCAATTTCTTTTCCATCTAAAATAAACTTACCAGAATCCGGTTGTTCTAATCCAGTAATACATCTAAGTAAAGTTGTTTTACCAGCACCTGAAGGTCCAACGATACTTAAAATTTCATCATCATCTACTGATAAATCCATATCCTTAATAATTGTTTTACCTTGAAAACTCTTATTTAATTTACTTACTTTAAACATGACTATTCCCCCTTTCTATCTCCAGTAATCAAAGTGTTGTTCTAATTTACGTAACGCAATAGTTAATATCGCAGTTAATGCCAAGTAGAATATAGCAACTAAAATCAACGGTACTAATGTAACGTCTCTTGCTGTGGCGATATTACCAGCTTGTAATAAGTCGCCAATTCCAATTACATAAACTAGTGATGAATCTTTAACTAAGTTAATTACTTCATTTCCAATTGATGGTAAAACGATTTTTACGACTTGTGGAATAATTACTTTGCGTAAAGTTTGCCAACGACTCAATCTAAGCATCTTAGCGCTTTCAAATTGATTATTTGGAATTGATTGAAAACCACCTCTAAATATTTCAGCGAAATATGCTGCGTAGTTTAATGTAAATGCGAATAATGCTGCTTCAAATCTAGGAAATACAATTCCAATAATTGGTAACCCGTAGAAAATAAAAATAAGTTGTAATAATAGCGGTGTTCCACGCATGATCCAGACATAGAATTCAAAGATTAACTTGATAATACTTTTTCCAGTCAATGCTAGTGAAACAATAATTCCCAACGGAATTGATAGTACAATTGTTAAAACAAAAATTTCTAAAGTAGTTACTACCCCAGAAAATAATGAAGGTAATATTTCTAATATATATTGCATCTTTAATCCTCCTTAATAAAAAAACGCCCTTTTGGCATTTGCCAAAAGGACGTTTGAAAACGTGGTTCCACCTAATTTCCTATTTTGTTCACACAAAATAGCTCAATGAGTCATAAGACTCGCAGATAACGGTTGCACCGGTTTATTCCTAATTACGTTCAGAATAACAACTCACAGGCGTGAACGTTTATGTAGAATACCTATTTCTCAGCTACATAGGCTCTCTACGATTCATCCATAAACGAATTCCTGATCAAAGTTTTAATGTTAATAGAATAACTTATAATTATCATTTAATCAATAATTATATTAATTACGTTTAAATAAGTGCTTAAATTTATCCCAAGTACTTTCTTTTGAAGCATCAATTTTCATTAAAGGAACAGTTTCTCCTTCAAGTCTTCTAGCTACGTTTCTGTATCCTTGAGCAGTTGGATTATCAGGGTTCATAACAATTGATTCACCATGGTTAGAAGTACTAATTACCTTATCATCATCTAAAATGATTCCTAATAAATCAATTCCAAGATGAGTGGTAATTTCATCCACATCCATATAGTTATCATCGTTCATTAGTGACTTTCTAATACGGTTGATAATTAGTTTAGGTGTTTCTTGTAATGGATGTTGTTCTAATAAACCAATTACTCTATCAGCATCACGAACTGCTGAAATTTCAGGTGTAGTAACAACAATCGCACCATCGGCACCTGATACAGCATTGATAAATCCTTGTTCGATACCGGCAGGACAATCAATAAATACATAATCAAAATCAGGTTTTAATTCGTCAACGATACTTTTAACTTGTTCTTCATTTAAAGCAGTTTTATCAGTATTTTGTGCAGCTGGTAATAGGTATAACAAATCATCGAAACGTTTGTCTTTTACCATTGCTTGAACTAGCTTTACTCTTCCAGTTGCCACATCAACGATGTCGTACATAACACGATTATCTAATCCCATTACAACATCTAGATTTCTCAAACCGATATCTAAATCGATTAAACAAACTCTTTTACCCATCATTGCTAACGCAATTCCGACATTTGCACTTGAAGTTGTCTTACCAACTCCACCTTTACCTGATGTAATTACAATGGCTTTTCCCATTACTCAATACCTCCAATTCGATTAAAGAACTTAGGATTAATCTCTTTTAGATTTTTTATTTTACCATAGCTTAAAACATGTAGATCATTTACATATACAACTGTTTTTTCAGAGTCTTCAATTGGCTTATCAGAAACAATATCGTATTGTTCACCCACGCGAACTTGCTGAGCAGTATGTAAATTACCAATTATTAGCTTACTTTCATCATCTGGAAATCCTGCTTGAACGATTCCTTCAACAATTCCCATATTGTAAATATTTCCAGTAGCAAATAATTTACCACCTTCATGGATTTTACCAAAGAACAAAACATCACCATCGATGTTTACTTCTTGACCATTTCTTATGACTCTACTCATAACATCAACGTTATTTTGCGCCATAATCTTTTGAGATTCTTCTTTGGTAATAACATTAGTTAAAAAATTGCCAATTTCTAAATTGTCATATTCCTCAACTAACTTAATAATATCATTTTTAGCTCCATCTGACATTAATCTATTACCTAATTGAACATTTAAACTAAGCTTGTTACTGTTTTTCTTACTTTCTTCGCTAAGATCCTCTAAAAGTTGTTTTAAATCAACAAGTATCTCTCTAATACTTGCAGTTTCTTTTAAAATTAACTCATATCCATCTTTTGTTCCTTTAAGTACTACTGATTGCATTTAATTAGATACTCCCTCTTATATCATGTTTAATTATTCAATTCTATCGAACAATACTCCCACTGGAATAAATAAAATCATAAAAATAATTAGATTGAATATTAAAGTAGGAATCATTGCATGGATTATAAAATAACTACCAGAATAGTTTGTTGCATGCATTAATCGATTTAAACCAAACGAAAGCATATTAATCAAAATTACATTTATTCCAAATGATAAAATTCCCATTAATACGTTTGTTGGTAAGTATTGGTATAATTTCTTTCCGATATAAATAGCCAATGGAAAAATTATAACATTAACACCAATGATTCCAGTATAGAACAAATCGAAGACTAACCCGATTATAGCTGCCCACATCTCAATATGCTCATTGGTTCTATTTATAAAGTACATTCCAAAAAAAAGCCAAATGAAAGTTAGATTAGGAACAAAAACAAAATTACCAAATAAAAGATGACTAAAGATTAATGAAATTGATCCATCAAGAAAAAACGCGATGAATAAACCAATTATAAATACATATCTAATTGGATAATACTTTTTCATGCTTAATCACCTCAAAATTTATTTATTAACAACGGTAACTACTTCTAAATCGTTCATATCGGCAGGTGTTTTTACATACACTTTAGTAGCAGTTCCAAAATCATCACTTGTTACTTTTGCAATTTTACCAATGTAAATTCCCTTTGGTGTTAATCCACCTAAACCATTAGTAGATACCTTATCATTCACTTTAAGTTTCACTTTTGTATTCAAATGACCAATGATTAATTGACCAGTCTTTCGATCATACCCGTTAATAATTCCATTTACGACTTGACCGCTAGAATTAATTGCTTCAACAGAGAACTTATCATCAGAGTCAACAGTATCTGAGATTAATTCAACTTTACTGTTAGTGTTATTAACTTCAATCACTCTTCCGATAAGTCCCTTAGCACCTAACACAGACATATTCTTTTGAATACCGGCAGATTTACCTTTATTAATTACAAATTGATTTTGCCATGCAGAAGGTGTTCTAACCAATACTTCAGCAACAATTGGGTTGTAGTCAGTTAATCCATCTTTGATATCTAACTCACGTTTTAGCTGACTGTTTTCTTTTTGTAATGCTTGGTCTCTCACCTTTGTAGCAGTTACAGTTTCCACTTGTGCTTTTAGTCTTTGGTTTTCTTTATATGTGTTAATTAAATTATTAACAGTTTCACCTGCATGTCTTAACGCATTAGATGGTCCTGAAACAGTCCATCCCACAATTCCAACCACGTCATTGCCGAATCTTTGAATAAATGGTGGCATTGATTTCTTATTTCTAGTGGATACAGAAAATGAAATAAATGCTAAACAGATAATAAAAATCACAGCAAATGTCATCCATTTTCGATTGGAGAAAAATTTTCGCATAATAAGTCCTCCGAACTAGCAAATAAGCGGGAAGATATCCTCCCCGCTTATCTAAACTATTTTCTCTTCATAATGTCGATGCTCTTTAGTGATTCACCAGTTCCGATTGCAACACAATCAAGCGGGTTATTAGCAATTGAAACAGGAACCTTTGTAGCTTCTGAAATAACTTGTGGTAAGTTCTTTAGTAAAGCTCCACCACCAGTTAAAACAATTCCATGATCAATAACATCAGCTGAAATTTCTGGTGATGTTTCTTCAAGGGTTTCCTTTACAGTACCAATAATTTCTTGGATTGGTTCTGCAATTGCTCGAGCAACATCTTCAGCAGTAATTTCGATACTCTTTGGTAAACCTGTTAATAGGTATCTACCTCTGATAGTAACATTTTCCATGTTCTTAGCTTCTTCAACTGAAGCTGAACCGATTTCCCATTTTAATCTTTCAGCAGTTCTTTCACCAATTAAAAGATTGTAGTTCTTACGAATGTATGCAGCAATGGCATCATTCAAACGGTCACCAGCAACACGTAGTGATCTACTTGAAACAATTCCACCTAATGAAATTGTTGCAACATCAGTAGTTCCACCACCAATATCAACAACCATGCTACCTTTTGGATCCATAATAGGAAGACCTGCACCGATAGCAGCAGCAAATGGTTCTTCAATTACGTAAGCATCCTTTGCTCCAGCAACACGAGTTGCATCAATAACGGCTCTCTTTTCAACGGCTGTAATTCCACTGGGTACACAAACCATTACATATGGTTTTCCTGAGTTACCCACAGCTTTGTTAATGTAGTATTTTAACATTGTAACAGTAGTTTCATAATCAGCAATTACACCGTCTTTCATAGGTCTAATAGCAGAAATACTTGCTGGAGTACGACCAATCATATCTCTAGCTTCTTGTCCAACTGCAACAATTTCTCCAGTTTTTGTGTTTTTAGCAACAACTGAAGGTTCTCTTAACACGATTTCTTTACCATCTACATAGACGATTGTGTTAGCAGTACCTAAATCGATACCAATGTTTTTAGTTCCAAATCCAAACACAGTTTTTCATCCCTTCATAATACATTTGGCTGGCTATTTTTAATTTCACCTTTTTAAATATACATATTTAAATTCACTTTATCAGTATACCATAGTTATTTCTTTATTTTAATAACATCCTCTAGTGTATACGATTTTACAATATTTATCATTAAACTTTTTCAATTTTAATGATTTTTTTATTCATTTGTAAATAACTTTCTGACATCAGATATGAAATAAAGTGATCCAGTAACCAATATCATGTCATCATCGGATACTTCAGATGCAACAGTCGCAATTGCTTCATGCCAATCATCAATCACTTGTACATCATTTTTGGCTTTAATCGAACTAGCGATTTCATCAACATCTACACTTTGTCTACTTCCGTAAGCTTCAAACTTAGTTAATACCAGATGGGCATTGTTTATTGACCCAATAATGTTTAGCATCTCCATATAACTCTTATCAGATAAAATCCCAATAATAATGTATATTTCTGTGCCATTAAAATAATTTTTAATTAGTTTCTTTAATTGATTCATCGCGTCAACATTATGGGCTCCGTCTAATACTACTAATGGTGATTCATTCACTCTTTCAAATCGACCTGGCCAAGTTGTTTTCTTTATTCCTTTGGTAATTACATCCCTGCTTGCATCTTCATTAGCGAATTCTTTAAACAAGCAATACGCTTTGATAGCACAGGCAGCATTATGTGATTGATATTCTCCCAACAATTGTGATTCTAATTTTCTAATCACAATTTGATTATCTTCATAATCAAACGTCTGCGTCCATCTATTGGTATTTTTTAAGTCACTAATAGTGAATTGATTTCCAAAAGAATATAATGAAGATTTTGTATTATTTGCTTTTGAAATAAAAACTTCCATTGCTTCATCTGATACATTTCCGACCACTACGGCACGATTTTCTTTAATTATTCCAGCTTTTTGTTCAGAAATTTCTCTAATTGTATTACCTAAAAGTTGCATGTGATCCATTCCGATAGTAGTTATAACTGAAACAATTGGAGTAATCACATTTGTTGAATCCAGAATTCCGCCAATTCCAACTTCGACAATCGCCACATCAATTGGTTGTTGCGAGAAGAATAAAAACATCATTGCGGTAATTATTTCAAACTCTGTTGGTCCATCTTCTGCTAGTTCTGCATCCAATTTATCAACAATTGGCTTAATCGTTGCCACTAAATCAACTAAATCATCATCAGAAATTGGTTCACCATTAACACTAATTCGTTCGTTGAATCTAGTTATGAATGGTGATGTAAAGGTTCCGACCGTTTTCCCTTCAGCCATAAAAATGTTTTTTAAATATGATACTGTTGATCCTTTACCGTTAGTTCCACCTACATGGATTATTTTTAACTTCTGTTCAGGATTACCAAGTTCTTTTAAAAGTCTTTTAATTGTATCTAAATTAGCATGTTTTTTGAATTTATATCTACCATGAATAAACGCCAATGCATCTTCATAATCCATTGTTAAATCACCATTCTTTCAAAAAAAGCCGGGCATCAATCCTCCCGGCTCTTTTCTATTTTTGACTTTTAATTTCTTCTAGTCTTTGTTTTGCAGCTTCTAGTTTAGATTGGTTATCAGATTGCTTTTCTTTTTCAGCATTAACAACGTCTTCTGGAGCGTTATCAACAAATTTTTTGTTTGATAGTTTCTTTTCAGCACGTTGTACTTCAAAAGTATAAGTTTCGATTTCCTTTTCAATTCTAGCGATTTCTTCATCAAGATCAACTAGCTCTGCTAAAGGAATACTGATTTCAGCATCTGTAATAATACCAGTCATCGCTAACTTAGGAGCAACGATATCTGATCCAATTGATAATTCTTTTGGATGACAGAATCTATCAATGTAATGCTTGTTTTCATTGAAGATATTCTTCAAGTCTTCATTATCAGTCTTAATTAATAAGTCAATTGATGATGACATTGGTGCATTAGCTTGTGATCTGATATTTCTTACTACCTTAATTAACTCAATCAAAGCAGACATATCTTTTTCAGCTTTAGCATCATTGAATTCATCATGGTTTACAGGATATTGTGAAACCACAATTGATTCACCTTCATGAGGCATTGTTAACCAAATCTTTTCAGTAACAAATGGCATCATTGGATGCATTAACTTAAGAATCTTGTCCAGTGTGTATGCAAGAATGTTTCTAGTGTTGTCTTTAGCTTTGGCATCATCACCTGTAAGTGTTTCTTTACTCATTTCGATGTACCAATCACAGAAGTCATTCCAAATGAAGTCATATAGTGCACGACCTGCTTCACCAAAGTTATACTTTTCAAATTGATCAGTAACTTGGTTCACAACACTGTTTAGCTTACTTAAAATCCATTTATCTGCTAAGTTCCATTCTGATGAATCAGGAAGTTCTGGTTTTTCCATATCTCCTAAATTCATAATTACGTAACGACTGGCGTTCCATAACTTGTTAATGAAGTTCCATGCAGATTCAATCTTTTCATAGCTAAATCTTACGTCTTGTCCTGCAGTATTACCAGTAGCTAAGAACCAACGTAAAGCATCAACACCATACTTATCGATAACATCCATTGGGTCAATCCCATTACCTAGAGACTTACTCATCTTACGACCTTGTGCATCACGCATTAGTCCGTGAAGTAAAACATCCTTAAATGGTCTACGGTCAGTAAATGTAAGACTTTGGAAAATCATTCTTGATACCCAGAAGAAGATAATGTCATATCCAGTAACTAAAGTATTAGTTGGGAAGTAACGTTTGAAGTCTTCTGAATTTTCATCAGGCCAACCTAAAGTTGAGAATGGCCATAATGCTGATGAGAACCATGTATCTAAAACATCAGGATCTTGTTCCCAATTTTCAACATCTTTAGGCGCTTCCATTCCAACGTACATTTCACCAGTTTCTTTGTGGTACCAAGCTGGAATACGGTGACCCCACCATAATTGTCTAGAAATTACCCAATCATGAATGTTGTCCATCCATTGAGTAAATGTATTTTCAAATCTTTCAGGAACAAAGCTAACCTTGTCATCTGTTGATTGATTTTTAACTGCTTTATCAGCAAGTGGTTGCATTTTAACGAACCATTGAGTTGATAGTCTTGATTCAACTTGAACTCCGGTTCTTTCTGAATGACCAACAGAGTGAACGATTGGATCAATCTTTAGCATAAATCCTTGTTCTTCTAAGTCAGCTACCATTGCTTTTCTAGCATCAAAGCGGTCCATACCGACGTATTTACCGGCATTTTCATTCATTGTTGCGTCACCATTCATGGTGTTAATACGTTTCAAATCATGACGATTTCCGACCTTAAAGTCATTAGGGTCATGGGCTGGTGTAATCTTAACCATCCCTGTTCCAAATTCAGGATCAACATATTGGTCAGCAATAATTGGAATTTCTCTATTAACTAGAGGAACCATAATCTTCTTACCAACAATATCTTTATATCTTTCATCACTTGGATTAACAGCAACTGCAACGTCACCAAACATAGTTTCTGGACGGGTAGTAGCAATTTCAATGTAGTCTTTACCATCAAAGGTAGTTCCATCAACAAATGGGTATTTAACATGGTAAAAGGCACCTTGGTCATCCTTATGAATAACTTCGATATCTGATAAAGCTGTTTGAGCTTGTGGATCCCAGTTAATGATATATTCACCACGGTAAATTAATCCTTGGTTGTATAAATCAACGAAGACTTTGCGAACAGCATCAGATAAACCATCGTCTAAAGTGAATCTTTCACGAGAATAATCTAGTGATAATCCCATTTTAGCCCATTGCTTCTTGATAGTTGCAGCGTATTCATCTTTCCATTCCCATACTTTATCAACAAACTTTTCACGGCCTAAGTCGTAACGTGAAATACCTTGTTCTCTCAACTTAGCTTCCACTTTAGCTTGTGTAGCGATACCAGCATGATCCATACCAGGAACCCAAAGAGTGTCATATCCTAACATTCTCTTTTGTCTAATTAACATATCTTGTAATGTTGTATCCCACGCATGACCTAAATGTAGCTTACCAGTAACATTTGGTGGTGGTAAAACGATTGAATATGGTTTAGCCTTTTTGTCACCACTTGGTTTAAAGACGTCTTGTTCTAACCATTTTTCATAACGTCCAGTTTCAACGTCATTATGGTCATATTTAGTTGACATTTCTGTTTCTTTTGCCATTTGCTTTCCCTCCAGTAAATAAAAAAAGCACCTCATCCTAATAGGACGAAGTGCTCGCGGTACCACCTAATTTAAAGTATTTACATACTTTCTCTTAACCAGTTAACGATGGCCCGTTCATATCTAAATTATCAAAATCAATATGAATGCTCACAAGTTACCTTCACCTAAATTACTGGAAAGATGTTTCACCTAATCATCTTTTCTCTATATCGCAGAACTTAGATTACTCTCTTGATCTTCGCATTTAAACTCTATACAGATTATATTAGACAATTTTTAGCCAACCGTCAACTCTATTTATTTAAATTTTCAACTACATCAAGTGCTTCGTTAAAATCAGGTTGTGAACCAATTTCTTCAACAACTTGACGGTAAACGATTTCGCCGTTTTCATCAATAGCAAAAATCATTCTTGCAAGTGCGTCGATGTCCTTAACATATGTTCCTGAAGCCATTCCAAAGTCGTTGTCAGCATCTGAAAGTAAATGCATGCTTTCTACACCTTTAGCAGCACACCATTCGCTTTGTTCTTCAACAGTGTTTTTTGAAATAGTATAAAAATCAACGTTTTCGTACTTATCTGATTTTCTGTTAAATTTCTTTGCTTCTAGACTACATGCACGTGAGTTCACATCAGGAACAGTTAAAATCAATGCTGGTTTACCCTTAAAATCAACATTAGTAAATGAGTTACCCTTTGCATCTAATACAGTAAATTCTGGTAAAGCTTCCCCTTTTTCCATTGGTTCTTTAATTGTTTGGACTGGTTTTTCTAAAAATTTTAATTCCATTTTAAATTCTCCTTAGTTATGACTTACTAGTTAAATAAAATACAACTTACACGATTAAATTGCAAGCAAAAAAGCTATCTAAGGATTAGATAGCTTTTTGATTAATTATAGTAGTTCAGCGAATACATCTTCTTGAGCATTCAAGAATTCTTCCCCTGGTTTGATATCAATGATTTGTACTTTTTCTAATGATCTTTGCATTAATGCTTCAACATCAATTAACTTTTCACAAGCTCTGGTCTTTTCCAAATCAGGTTTAGTTTTTGGTGCAGGTGGTGTAAAGACAGTACAACAATCTTCAAAAGGCATAATTGATAAATCATAAGTATCAATTTTTTCAGCAATCTTGATGATTTCAGTCTTATCCATTGAAATTAATGGTTTTAATACTGGTACAGTTGTAACGTCATTAATAGCCATCATGCTTTCCAATGTTTGTGAAGCCACTTGACCAAGTGATTCACCAGTGAAGACACCTTTACAATGTCTATCTAAAGTTAGCTTAGCAGCTAATCTTAGCATCATTCTTCTTTGAATGGTCATCAAGTAACCTTCAGGAACCTTTTCTTTAATTTCTTCTTGAATTTCAGTAAAAGGAACTTGAATGAACTGAATGTTTCCACCAAAACGAGTTAACTTACCAGCTAATTCTTTTGCTTTTGCTAGTGCTTGTTCACTAGTATATGGAGGACTGTAGAAATGAATCATGTCTAATTTAACTCCACGTTTCATCCCCATGTAAGCTGCAACTGGAGAGTCAATTCCTCCAGAAAGCATCATTGTCGCACGTCCACCAGTACCAACTGGAAGTCCTCCTGCTCCAGGAATTGTTTCGCTTGATAAGAAGATTCCATTCATTCTAACTTCAACTCGAAGCTTAATGTCAGGATCTTTCATTTGAACTTTAATTCCCTTAACATTTTCTAAAATATATCCACCCAAGGCATCATTGATGTCATGAGTATCCATAGGAAAATGCTTGTCTTGACGACGAGTATCAATCTTGAATGTCATCCCATCCTTAAATTGATTACTAATCATCTTTACAGCCATTTCTTTAACAGCTTCAATGTCTTTATCAACTTTAATTGATGGTGAGAAGTTTTCAATTCCAAACACGTCTTTTAATCTTTCAATTACTTTATCAGAGTCATCCCCGTTTAAAGTAACATGTAAACGATCTCGTTTAGCTGAAACCTTCAAGTTTTCAAAATCATGTAATACTCTATCAACGTTTTTACCTAATTGCTTAATAAAGTCTTTACGGTTTTTACCCTTTGTGGATAATTCACCGTATCTAACCATTATTTCAGTGTATTGCATTAACGGATTTCCTTTCTAAGAGTTAATCTTTTTAAATCTTTCATATAATTCATCAAATACTTCGTTAAATTTATTAGCTTCTTCTAACGAATTATGTTCATCCAAAGATATTCTAACAGCGCTTGTTGATTCATCCTCATCAACTTTCATAGCTGATAAGGTACCTGAAGCAACATGTCTTTTAGAAGAACAAGCACTTGTAGTTGAAATGTAAATTCCAAAGCTCTCAAAAGCATGAACTACAGTTTCGCCACGTACACCTAAAATTGCGAAACAAAGAATGTGTGGCGCAAATCCTGTATTATCCTTTGAGAAAATTTTGACTTTATCAAATTGAGAAATATGACTTAGAATATTTTGCTTGATTTCAAGTTGTTTTGCAACCTTTTTGTCTTGATCATCAAGTAATAAACGAACCGCTCTTGCCATTGCAGCAATCGCTGGTAGGTTTTCAGTACTACTTCTTAAGTTTCTTTCTTGGCCACCACCCGTGATAAGTGGCGCAATCTTTTTACCGCTTCTTTTGTACATAAAGCCAACCCCTCTTGGAGCGTGGAACTTATGTCCAGAGAATGTCGCAAAGTCAACACGATCATTAAAAATTAAGTCGTGGATTCCTTTACCAATCCCTTGTACGGCATCAATATGATAACTGATATTAGGGTAGTCTTTTAAAAGTTCAGCGACTTCTTTAATGGGTTGAATAGTCCCAATTTCATTATTAACAGCCATAATGCTAACTAAAATTGTAGAAGGTCTAATTGCTTTTCGTAAATCTTCTACGGATATTCGACCTTCGTCATCAACTGGTAGATATGTGGCTTCAAATCCTAATTGTGTTAGCTGTTCAATTGAGTTTTTAACCGCAGGATGTTCAACAGCGCTTGTGATAATGTGATTACCATAAGCTCTTTTTTCCATTGCAGTTCCCTTAATGGCCCAATTATCACCTTCCGTACCACCACTTGTGAATAAAATTTCACTAGGTAGCACTCCTAGCAACTTCGCAATTTGTGATCTAGATTGTTCCAATAAGTTAAATGATTGTTCACCAAATTGATGTAAACTAGATGGATTTCCCCAAAAATCCTTACTTACTTTATCATAAGTCGCTACTACAGAATCATCTGGTTTAGTAGTTGCACTATTGTCAAAGTATATCATTATTACCCTTCTTCATTTTTTTATTTGTCCGACTTAGCTATATTAGACATTATAACAGAAAAAAAGAAGTAACGTTTAGATCTAAACGCGTTACTTCTTCTTATTTAGTGTTGTTTTTTTCATCGTAATATTCTGTTTCAATTTGCTTATATGCACCTGGGTTAACTTTTTCAATTGCAGCTGCAATTGTTGCTAAACTCTTTTCGTATTGGAAACGAATATCAAAGTATTCTTTAGCCTTAGCGCATGCTTCGTCAATTTCAGCATTATCATTACGATATCTATTAGCGTATTGCATTAATCTTTCAGCTAACATGGCACTATCAACGATATTATCTGTATCATGAATTAAATCATTCATTGAATCAGAAATGTTAGCTAGTTTTTGGTTGATTTCATCCATACTAATCTTAACTTGATTAATGGATGATGAAAGTTTTTGAACATCGTTATATACATAATCATAACGTTCCAAGAAATCTTCTGTTAGACCTGGAAGATTTAAGTTATCAATTCGTCTTCTGATTGTTAATAACTGTAAATCAAATTTTTGTAAGCTATCTCTAGCTACTCTTTCTTCTTCACTCAAATCTGCAACAGAGTCATTAATATCTTTTTGACGTTTTTCAATCGCACTTAGTTCTTGCTTGGCATCTTGTTGATGTCTTTGAATAACAGAATAAACAGCCTTCTTGTTAGTAATAGTTTCAGCATCTTCATTGTAGATACTTTCAATTTGTTCAATTTTATCAGATAGTTCATTAGCATCTTCTAGTTCATTATGTTCTAAATTGTAGTTTTTGCTTAATCCATCTAATTCTTCTAGCAAGATTCTATTTTGGTTCTTTGCATGAAAAATGTAATCATAAATCAAACTAAGATTCTTTTTAACCTTACGTTTTGAAACGATTTCTTTTTCCATAAGTTCATATAATGAGTCAATAGTATCTTCAATGTATCTACTTGTTTTCTTAGTTTCGGGAATATCCAAAGTACTTAGAGAATTCAATCCATCTTGGCATGCTTCCTTAAGCGCTTTTAGTGTTTCTTCAAATTCATCATCAATAAAGTTGTAATCTGTTTGAATCATAGTACTATGGCCACGATCAATTTCATCTAACTGTCTAGGGAATTCCTTTGATAGCGCAGCATATGTATCAGGGATTAACTTCATTAAATCATCTAATTCTTGGATTGAAACGTTAATTTGGTCCAATAATTTTTCTGATTTGTCTTGGTCACCATTTTCAGTTGATTCTACAAATTCGTCATATACTTCCTTGATAGAATTTAGCTTATCTTCAAGTTTTTCACTACTTGGTCCAAATGAATAATTTTGTGCTAGCAATTGTTGATTGATTTCTCTTAAAGTTGATTCAATATTATCAACTGCTTCTCTATGTTCTGAATCAAGAGTTTGTAATTGCAATAATCCTTTTTCTACGTTATCAATCACTTGTTCAGTTCTTTTAAGATCTTCGATAATGTCAGTAACTAATGCATTTGCTGATAGTAATTTAAAACTGCTGGCATATCTTCTAGCCTCATCTAAATCACGTTGGATAGATAATAATTCAGTGTTAAAAATCTTATTATATTCATCTTTATATTGATTAAAATGATTGTATGATTCACCATTTAACTTGATTTTAGAAGTAGCTTCAAGCGAATCCCCTACTGTTGAGTCGGCGATTTGATTTTTGTGTGATTCAACATCATCTATTTTTTTAATTAGACTATTTTTGTATATAAATGAAGCTACAAATATAACCAAGATAACTACTATCCCAAGAATTACCAAATCAATCATTTTTATATCTATCCCCTTATTTTTGTATTATTGTATTTTTTTGTATTAATTGTTTGAATTTTTAATGTTTTAATAATAAACTAATTTACATTATTTAATTATATCATACGTGATAATTATTAAAATACCTATTACCAATATATAAAGGAGTTTTTCAGAGATGGAAATCAATTCAATGTTAGCACAACAATTAGACGCATTATTAACTGACGAACATAATAATGTTGCCAACATGGCAAATGCTTCGGCATTACTTATGCAAGAACTTGAAGATGTTAGTTGGGCAGGTTTTTATACATACGTAGATGATAAGAACGAATTAATACTTGGCCCATTCCAAGGTAAGGTCGCTTGTGTTCACATCCCTGTTGGAAATGGTGTCTGTGGTACATCATTTAAAGAAAACAAGACACTTAGAGTGGAAGACGTTAATCAATTCCCTGGTCACATTGCATGTGATTCAAATAGTAAATCTGAAATCGTTATTCCAATTTCTAAAGATGGAATTTCCTATGGTGTATTAGACATTGATGCTCCTATTTTAAATCGTTTCTCAGAAGATGATCAAAAACTACTAGAAGAATTTGTAAAAGTCTTCGAAAACCATATAACAATTGACAATTAAGACTATTAATCATAAAATAATCTTTGTGTAAAATAATGCAGCAGTATACGGTAAGCTCGTCAACATATTGATGCCTATTAGGTTCAACTAGTACCCTCACGGCTGCTGAGGTGAAAATTGCAAAGCAATATGCACGAATACTAAGTATACAGTGATTATTTTACTCCAAATAATTATTTTTATTGGAGGATATTTTTATGTCTAGATATACAGGTCCAAGTTGGAGAATTTCTCGTCGTCTTGGTATTTCACTTTCAGGTACTGGTAAAGAATTAGCTCGTCGCCCATACGCTCCTGGTGACCACGGTCAAGGTCGTCGCGGTAAGCTTTCAGAATACGGTATCCAATTGAAGGAAAAGCAAAAGCTACGTTTCATGTACGGTTTAACTGAACGTCAATTCTCAAAACTATTTACTCGTGCGGGTAAAATTAGAGAAGGTCGTCACGGTGATAACTTCATGGTATTACTAGAACGTAGACTAGACAACGTTGTTTACCGTTTAGGTTTAGCAACTACTCGTCGTCAAGCTCGTCAATTAGTTAACCACGGTCACATTACTGTTGATGGTAAACGTGTTGACATCCCTTCATACGAAGTTAAAATCGGTCAAGTGATTTCAGTTCGAGAAAAATCAAAAGACCTACAAATTATTAAAGAATCAGTTGATGCTGTTGTTGGTCGTCCACAATACGTATCATTCGATGCTGACAAGCTAGAAGGTTCTTTAACTAGATTACCTCAACGTGACGAAATGAATGCTGATATTGATGCATCACTAATCGTTGAATACTACAACAAGCTATAATTTCTGGTTATTGCCTGTTGGACTCCAAAAAGCGTTTTGCATTTGCAAAACGCTTTTTTTCTACCCTACTGTAATTAATGATAAAATAGAACTAAATCATTTTAAGGAGTGTTAATTATGAGTCAAGATGATGTTAGTAGCCGATTAGAACAATCTACTATGGGCGGAACCCCTAAAGTGAATCCAGATGAACAACGTGAATACTTAGGAACATTTAAAGAACGCGTTGCGCTATGTATCAAGATTAAAGATTTAAAAAATCCTGACGCTATAAAAGCTTTACAAACAGAAATAGATAAAAACCATGACTATCAAGTTATTATCAATGGGAATCTAGATCACGATCTAATCTCCCCTTACCTAAAAACAGCATCTTCTAATAACGTTAAATTCATTATTAGAACTGATTCTTTCTATCGTACATCCGATGATGACTATGGAATTGTTTACGCTAACAATCAATCTATTAATGAAAGCCAAATTGACTTTGAAGATAAATACAAACAAGTTTCAAATACAGATACTAAAAAAGAAGATAATACAGATACTAAAAAAGAAGATAATACAGAAAATAACTCAGTATTATCTAAATTAAAAAAATTATTCAAATAAGGGCGTGATAATTTGCAACCTCTCGCATATCGTATGAGGCCTAAGAAAATTGAAGATATCGTTGGACAACAAGACCTAGTAGGCCCTGGAAAGATTATTAATCGCATGGTTAAAGCGAAAATATTATCTTCTATGATTTTATACGGACCTCCTGGTACCGGTAAAACTAGTATTGCAAGTGCTATTGCTGGATCAACTAAATATGCATTTAGACAATTAAATGCTGCTACCGATACCAAGAAAGACCTACAAATTGTTGCTGAAGAAGCAAAGATGTCTGGAACAGTTGTCCTATTGCTTGATGAAATTCATCGACTAGATAAAACTAAGCAAGACTTCTTACTTCCCCTTTTAGAAAGTGGAAACATCATTTTAATTGGTGCAACAACTGAAAATCCATACATCAATATTAATCCGGCCATCAGAAGTCGTACGCAAATATTTGAAGTACATCCACTTAAACAAGATGACATCCAAACAGCTATTCAAAGATCATTATCTGATAAAGAAAACGGTTTGGGTAATATGAATATTGCAATCGATGACAATGCAATTAGCTTTTTATCCACCAGTACCAACGGTGATTTAAGAAGTGCCCTAAACGCACTTGAATTAGCTGCTAATTCTACAGAACCTGATAAAGACGGTTTGATTCAATTGAAATTAGAAGATGTTGAATCTTGTTTACAAAGAAAAGCACTAACTCAAGATAAAGATGGCGATGCTCATTACGATGTTGTTTCAGCATTCCAAAAATCAATTCGTGGATCTGATGTAAATGCCGCTCTACACTATGCTGGAAGATTAATTGAATCAGGTGATTTAAATTCAATTAGTCGTCGGTTAATGGTGATTGCATATGAAGATATCGGATTGGCCAACCCAGCCGCTTGCTCCAGAACCGTTTCTGCAATTGAAGCTGCTAATAAGGTCGGATTTCCTGAAGCACGCATCCCTCTTGCAAATGCGATTATAGAACTTTGTTTATCACCTAAATCTAACTCTGCAATGAAAGCCATCGATGCGGCTATTAGTCGAATTAGAACCGGTAACTATGGAGAAATTCCTAATCACCTAAAAGATAGCCACTACTCTGGTGCTAAAAAACTAGGTCATGGCGTTGATTATAAATATGCTCATAATTACCCTAATGATTGGGTTAAACAACAGTACCTACCCGATAAAATTAAATCTGATAGCTACTACGAACCAAAGACCAACGGAAAAATTGAGGCTAGTTTTAAACAACAATATGAAAAATTAATTCACGCTCAACGTGATAAATAGGAGTAAACAATGTTAATAAAAGTTCTTTTAATTTTAGCTACCATTATCCTATTCGTTATTGGTACCTATTTAATAAAACATACAGATAAACCCTTCATGCTTTTACATCCAGAAAGCAATTCTGCTTTATCCAAGATAGTTAAATTTTTTGGAATTGTATATCTAATTCTTGCTTTATTTGCTGCAGTAGCAGTTTTCGTTACCACTTTGATTTTTGTTACTATCATCATGGTAATAAGTTGTATAATGATATTGGTAATGGAACTATTATTAGTTACTTTCATTACAAAAAAATAGTTTGAGGTGGCAGAATATGTTAAAAGATTACAATCAAATTATGATTCCAATCGATGGTTCAAAAAATTCTAAACTGGCTTTTGAAAAAGCTTTGGAAGTCGCTAAACATAACGAAGCTGACTTACACATCGTTCACGTAATCGATACTCGATCATTCACTAACCTTGCTAACTTTGACTCATCAATGCTTGATGACGTAACAGCTAGGGTCAAAAACTCCTTAGAAAAATATTTGCAAAAAGCTAAGGACAGCGGATTAACTAATGTTGATTACACTATTGAATACGGTGCACCTAAATCAATCATCTCAAGAGATCTTGTTGATCGTTTTGATACTGATTTAATTATTATTGGTGCTAACGGTCAAAGTGCAGCTGAAAGACTACTAATCGGTTCAGTTGCTTCTTACGTAACCAGAGTTGCTGAATGTGACGTACTAATTGTAAAATCAGACCTAGAAAATAAAGTACAAAAATAAAAAAAGATTCCATCACTGGAATCCATTTGAGACATTGGTTTAATTCCGGTGTCTCTTTTTTTTACTGTCTAGATATTGATTCATCATGTTCTGTTCAAATTCATCTTCATTCTCTATGAAACCATCCCTCAAAAGCATGTCCATTAATTCTCTAAAACTAGGCATTCCATTATAATTTTTATAACTATAATAATATAATTCAACATATTTTATTCTAAACAGTTGTTTATATATCGCCATATTATTTTTAACTATACAAAATCCCATCATTTGAGACCACAGTAACATACAATACTTGAAATTTTTATCTTTAAAGTCTTGTTCATAATAGTAAACTATTATGTCCATCATGGTAATAAAGCTTTTATTAAAGAGACTAAGTCGACAGTACCCAATTGATAGTATGGTTAAAAGAAACATTATATCTAAATTAACTTCTTGGTTTGATTCTAAGAATTTTTCATATGCTGTATCTAAGTCTTTAGTTGATTCTTCTATATATGATAATTTCCACTTTTTGATTCCGTTTAAGATATTAAAACGGATAACTTTTTCATCACTATCTAAATAAGGCTTATATTTATCAAGCGAATCAATTGATGTAGATGTTTCGAATACTTCTTCTATAATATCAACATTCATAATATCATTATCTTCATTTTCAATAATGACGTCACGTATGCTTAAATCTAAAGCTACACAGATTTCTTCCACAATTGATTCATCAATTTCATGATTATAGCAATTTTTTTCAATTTGACAGATAATTGGCTGACTGCAGTTCACTAACTTAGCTAAATCATCTTGAGTTAATTTTAATTCTTTTCTTTTTTCTTTAATCAAACTTCCATTAAATTCCATCTAAATTCTCCTCTCCTAAAGAGTAATCACCTATTAATCTTCAATTAATTGATCATGTCTAAAACAAGATAGTTCATGATCATTTATAACACCAACAGACTGTAAATAAGAATACATCGTAGTAAGGCCTACTCTTTTAAAGCCCTTATTTTTGAATGTTTTAACATATTCATTAACAAAATTGGGTGCACCAATCTTATCTCCATTATTTAATCCATCCATAGTTTTAAAATCAAATGGATGCCATGTTAATTCACAAAGGTCATTTTCAAGGCAACATTTAGCATTTTTAATAGTTGCTTCAATTTTAGCTCGATTCCTAATAATAGCGGGATTTTGTAATAATCGAATTATGTCTTCTTCAGTAAACTCACTAATTAATCTAATATCAAAGGAACAGAAAGCTTCTTTAAAAGCATTACGCTTATTTAAAACGGTTTGCCATGATAATCCGGCTTGAAATATTTCTAAAGTTAAACTCTCAAACAACTCGCTTATATCGTATTTTTTAACTCCCCATTCGTTATCGTGATAAATCAACATATTTGTATTCTCATTTGCCCATTTACATCTATTCATATTAAAACTCCTTTCATTAACTATTCGATATTACATACGTAAAATGCCCTTCATTACCTACTAGAATATTACATAATTAAAAAAAACAAAGCTGAGGGGGCACTCTTAAGAAATTCTTAACATTTTTATTAAAAAAAAGACGATAGCCTTTATATTAGGCTATCGTCCTTTTTTTAATATTAAGATAATGGTTTGAAATCGTGAATAATATTATTTCTACGATCAAATTCTTTGTATGCTAGATCAATTAATCTATCAATTAGTTCAGTGTAACTAATACCTGAAGCTTCCCATAATTGTGGGTATAGACTAATGTTAGTAAAACCAGGTAAAGTGTTAACTTCTCCTAGGTATGGAACACCTTCCTTAGATACTAAGAAGTCGATACGAGCAAGACCTTTTAGACCTAATGCTTTGTATCCACGTAGAGCTAAGTCAGTAATTTCATCTGATAATGATTGTGGAATATCCACAGGAATATCAAATTGAACTTGACTAGCATCAACGAATTTATTGTCGTAAGTATAAAATTTATCTTCCTTAGGAACTCTAATGGCACCAACTTGTGATGCAATTGGTTTTTCATTTCCTAAAATAGAAATTTCTAGTTCTTCTGGGCCATTAATCGCTTGTTCAGCTAGAATCTTGTAGTCATATCTGAATGCGTCTTTTAGACCTTCTTCAAATTCTTGTTCGTTAGTAACCTTGTGAATACCAACTGAAGAACCCTGGTTAGCAGGCTTCAAGAAGATAACATCACCAAATTCGGCTTGTAACTTAGCATAACTAAATTCATCCTTGTTATCAGGAGTAATTAAGTAATAGTTAGTGTTTCTAACACCAGCTAAATTTAGCATTTTCTTAGTAATATCTTTATCAAATCCCATAGCAGATTCTAAGATACCACTACCTACATAAGGCTTGTGCATTAAACGTAGTAAACCTTGAATAGTTCCATCTTCACCTAAATTACCGTGAACGATTGGGAAGAATACGTCGATATTCTTAGTCTTTGAAAGGTTCTTAATAGGTGCTAATGGATCTGAGAAATCTAAATCCTTAACAACTTCTTCAACGACTTGGTCTTCAGGTTCACCATCAAAGACACGATGAGATGATTCGTCATCTAAGATAATTCCTGTCTTTGTGATTAAAAACAAACTAATATCATACTTATCTTTGTCCATTGCATCATAAATGTTATGAGCTGAACGTTTTGAAACATCATGTTCTGATGAATCTCCACCAAAAAGTAAAGCTAAATGAGTCTTTTTCATCTTTTTATACCGTCCTATCAATAATACTTGGAAACTACATTATAACATGTTTTTATTATTTACAGGATTCTTTTTTATCTTTTTACTTGAACTAATTTAGTAAACAATAGATTTAAAGCCGCTGCTATTACCATCATAATTAGCATTGAAATGATTATATTAATTGGGTTGCTAAATGGATGAAGCTTTTGGTCTTCATATAAACCAAAAATAAGGTTTAAAAAGACCTCAGTATGAATTTTACCCAAGAAATGGGTAAATGAAGTAACAACACTGTATTTGGCTAAAATTGATCCCACGAAAAAGTACATTGCTGCTAAAATTAAGTAAAAACAAATTTTACCATAACGATTAAATAAGGAAGCAAATGTTCCAAAACAATTAACGCATACCATCAATAATAACAAGGCTATATAATCAGTAATAAACATAAAAATAACGTCGATAAAGTAATTGTGGAAGAATCCAAAGTACGTACTAGTATACGCTAGAGAGTACATTCCATTCATTTTCATGATGATTAATACAAATACCAAGTTAATTAGGTTTACCACTAAACTAGCTTTAGCCATAAACATTAGCTTAGCCTTCCAGAAATCTTTTCGATCAATTCCATGTTGAATCGCTAATTTAAAACGGTTATGGTTCATGCTTACGCATAACAAAGCAAAGAAATCAAAAATATATGGAATTGAAACAAATTGGTTTTTGAAATCGTTTAATCTCATCTTCTGTTCACTTTCAAGGACAGAGAATAATAATAAGACAAGTGAGACGATTAACGCATATTGCAGAAATGGTAAAAATTCTTTCACATACATTTTAACTAGTTCTTTAGTTCTCATTATTTACCCTCCTTTTCCATGACGTATATTAGTAATTTTTGTAATTTCATTTTTTCAATATCGACTGATTCTGGTTTTTCTCTATTTGGAAGTTCATCCATAAAATGAACTGTCTTATATCTTCCTAATTGATCAGAATCTAATACATCGATCCCTTCGATGTATTTATCCACATATTCACTAGGACCAGAAATACTGTATGATTTTTCTGAAATATCATCAATAGAACTATCCATCTTAATTTCACCATCTTGTAATAAAATGAAATGATTAATGATTTGATCAATTTCTTCAATGATATGAGTTGATAATACAAAAGTTCTTGGATTTTCACTGTAAGTTTCAATTAAGCTAGTGTAAAAAACTTCCCTATTACGGGCATCTAAACCAAGTGTTGGTTCATCCATAAAAATAAACTTACATGGAACACACAATGAAATAATAATTTTGACAATTGATTTGTACCCTGTTGATAGTTTATGAAACTTTTGACTTTCATCTAATCTGAACTTTTTAATTAATTGATTCTGTAATTCAATATCGTAGTCTACATATAATTTACTAACAAAGTCGAAAATTTGCTTGACCTTATCATTCTTGTTATACATATTGTCTTGACTCATGTAATAGATATTTTGTAATGCCTTAGAATTATCATGAACAGGTTCACCATCGTATAATACTTCGCCAGCAGTAACAAAATTATAATCTGCAATCAAGCTCATTAATGTTGATTTCCCAGCTCCATTTTCACCAAATAATCCATAAATTTGATTTTCTTCAAACGTAATATTGATGTCAGTAAATAGAGGTTCTTTTGAAAACTTAAATTGCTTTTTTAAATGTTTAGTTTCTATTTTGCTCATTATCGTACCCTCTCTTTACAAGCGTTAGTATATCGTCTTCTGATAATTGTAATTTTTTAGATTCGTTAATTAAGTTTAAAATATAGTCACTATAGAAATGCTCTTGTCGCTTCTTAATGATGGCTTCTTGAGCTCCGTTAGAAACAAAGGTCCCTCTTCCACGACGCTTTTCCAATAGATTATTATCAACTAACATATTCATCCCTTTTAAAACTGTTGCAGGATTAATCTTAAATTGTTTTGATATTTCGGTCGTTGAGGGAATTTGCGTTCCTTCTTGGAAAGCTCCCGTGAAAATCGCATCTTCTAATTGAGTTGCAACTTGAATGAAAATTGGTTCCGGACTGTTGAAATCAAATTGCATATTTTCACCACCTTGCTTTAGGTTAATTACTTATGTAACTAACTATACTTGTAATTATAAAAAATGTCAATAAAAAAAGGCGTTTAAAAAACGCCTTTTCATTAGTAATCCATTGCTGGTAACACTGAACCTTTATAATGTTTTTTAATCCATTCTTGAGTGGATTTTGATTGTAATACTTTTACTAGCTCTTTAATATCTTTACGGTTTTGATCACCGTTTCTAACGGCAACAATATTAAAGTATGGTGAATTCTTTTCTGGTTTTTGTAGCGCAATTGCTTGCTTATCAGGTTGTAATCCACCTTGAACAGCGTAGTTAGAATTAATTGCAACCGCATCCCCTTCACCATTGTTATAAATCAAAGGCATAATCTTTGGTTCATAACCAGTTTGGAAGACCAAGTGTTTAGGATTAGAAGCGATATCACTGAAGTTAGCTTGAGTAATATTAACACCCTTCTTAACCTTAATTAATCCGTTTTGTTGGAATAATTGAAGAATACGACCATAGTCAGGTGTATTACTACTTACTAGAATATGTGCGCCATCTTTCAAATCAGATAGTTTCTTGTACTTCTTTGAGTAGATACCAATTGGTTCCAAATGAACGGCACCAACGTTTACTAAATGACCATCATATTCCTTATTCCATTGATCTAAAAATGCAGGAGTTTGGAAGTAATTGGCATCTAATTGCTTACCAACTAATGCACGGTTAGGTAAAACATAATCTTGGAAAGTTACGATATCTAACTTAATTCCTTTTTTTCTTAATTCTGGTTCGATATGTCTCAAAATTTCCGCATGTGGAATATTTGAAGCACCGATTCTAATAGTATTTTTAGCCTTATAGTTACCAGGTCCTAATAATAATAGAATGATGAACAATACTACAATACCACCAAAGGATAATACTTTTTTCATTTTAAATCCTCCTTATAGTGTTCGTTTATCAATTCTTTTAACTAGTAAGTCTCCAACAGTTTGAACTATTAATACGATAATTAAAATAATGACAGTTGCTACTAAAGTAACTGTGTTGTTATTTGATTGGAAACCATCTAAGTATGCTAGGTAACCTAAACCACCAGAACCAATTGCTCCAGCCATAGCAGTGTATGAAATCAATGAAATAGCTGTAACTGTTGCACCCGCAATTAAAGCAGGTGTACTTTCAGGTAATAACACTTTAAAGATAACATCCCAGTTAGTTCCACCCATTGATTTAACAGCTTCAATTACTCCACTATCAACTTCTCTGAAGTCAGCTTCAACCATTCTTGCATAGAATGGTGCAGCAGAAATAACTAGTGAAGGAATCGCAGCTTTGGGACCAATGATAGTACCAACGATGTCCTTAGTAAATGGTAATAATAATACGATTAAAATAATAAATGGAATTGATCTGAAAATATTAACTAATAGTGACACAATCCAGTTAACTAATTTCCAACCGAAACCAGATTTATTTCTACTTTCGAATAATAATAATCCCAAAATAATTCCTAATACAGCAACAATAATCATTGATAATGCTGTCATCCAAACTGTTTCCCATGTTGCTTGTCTCATTGCATCCCAATTAACGTTGTTAAATTGGAAGTATGATTGAATTCCTTGATTAGCCACGGTTAATCACCTCTGCTTCCACGTTTAATGATTTCAAGTATTCAACTGCTTTATTTTGATCTTCAGCAGTACCTAAAAGTTGAAGAACTAGTGATCCAATTGAACCACCTTGGGTTTGATGAATACTTCCTTCAACGATGTTTAATTCTAATGAATCGAATTCTCTAATTAGTTGAGAAACCACTGGTTTTTGAGATTGAGTTCCCTTAAACAATAGCTTAATTACCATTCCATTTGGATAGTTCTTAATAATTTCATCAACAGTCATACTTAGATCTTTAGCATTAGGAGCACCGTCTTCATTAACGAAACGTTTAGTGATAGCTTGTTGTGGATTTTGGAAAATGTCATATACATTTCCAGTTTCAACAACTTGACCTTCTTGCATAACAGCAACTTTTTGAGCCACTTTTCTAATTGCATGCATTTCATGAGTAATTAGAAGAATAGTTAAGTTTAGCTTTTGGTTGATTTCTAATAATAAATCAAGAATTTCATCAGTAGTTTGTGGATCCAAAGCACTAGTTGCTTCATCAGAAATTAAAATTTCTGGGTTGTTAGCAAGTGCTCTAGCAATTCCAACTCTTTGCTTTTGACCACCTGATAATTCTGATGGGTAATCATTTTCACGTCCTTGTAAACCAACTAGTTCAATTAACTTAGTTGCTTTTTCACGACGATCATTTTTACTTACTCCAGCAATTTCTAATGGTAGTTCAACGTTTTCTAAAATGGTTCTAGACCATAATAAGTTGAAGTGTTGGAAAATCATTCCAACCTTCTTACGTTGTTCACGTAATTCTTTATTGCTTAACTTAGCAATATCCTTACCATTAATTTCAATTGACCCAGAGGTTGGTGCTTCCAAACCATCTAGCATTCTAACTAATGTACTCTTACCAGCACCTGAGTATCCGATAATTCCGTAAATTTCCCCATCGTTAACTTCTAAGTTAACATCCTTTACGGCGGTTAATATACTCTTGTCCAGCTTGTACTTCTTATAAACATTCTTGAATCTAATCAAAGTATTTTCCTCGCTTTCAAATAAAAAAAGCCCTTCTCCTACTGAATTAACAGTAAAGGACGAAGAGCTTCGTGTTACCACCTTTTATTCGTCACTGCCTCACGACAGTAACCTCATAAGTAATTTATACTTAAACACTATAATGCGTGTAAACCATTGTCGGCTTATGATCACTCACCGACAGATTAAGCATAAGACCATATTCAACAGTCATCAACAGCCCCCTCTCAGCTACCGGAGCTCTCTGTCATATTGATTAACTATTTACTCATCTTATAATCAAATTTTAATAAAGTATACAATTAAATCTTGCACATGTCAATTAATATGCTATGAAAAATCACGACTTGCACTAAACATGTATCCGTAATTATGGAATTGCATTGACATGATTAATCCAATCCCAATCATATTTCCAATCAGCGCAGAACCACCTTGGCTTACAAATGGAAGTGGAATCCCTGTTAGTGGTAATAATCCAATACTCATTCCAATATTTTCGAAAACATGGAATAAAATCATCATGATAATTCCAGTTGAAATATATGCATAGTAAATATTTTTAGTTTCAAAAGTAACTTTAATCATTCTATAAATCAATGTGAAGTAAATTCCGATTAAGACGACTCCACCGATGAAACCAAAGTTTTCACCGATAACTGAGAAAATCATATCAGACTCACGAACTGGCACGTATACATGAGATACGTTAAATCCAGTTCCACTAAATCCTCCAGAACCAACGGCCTTAATACTCTGCCACAATTGATAACCAGAACCAGCTAGGTTTTCTGGATTAGATGGATCCAACCAATCATTAACACGGTCAAATTGGTAAGATTGAAATCCTAACGCTTCTAGAATTTTTCTACCACCATCAGTAATAACAAGGATTAAAGCAGTTCCTCCAATTGCTGAAAATGCTAGTACTCCTGGAACAATAATTTGCCAAGTGATCCCAGATACGATTACTAATCCTCCTAGCATCGCTAAGAACACCAACATTGTTCCAAAATCATTTTCTAACTTCAATAGCACACAAATTGGTAATGTCCATAAGATCATCTTACCCAATAACAGTGCATCCGTTTTTAGAGTGTGCATAGCATAATTACGATTATGTTCAACAATGACCCTAGCCAGCATTACAACAAACGCTGGCTTCATAATTTCGGCTGGTTGAAAAGTTAGTGGACCAAATTGGAACCAACTTTTTGCACCAGTTTGATCAAAATAGTATCTACTATACAGCACTAATAGTGAAGCTAATAGTGCAAGTGCACCCCAGTAAATAATAGGTGCCACCTTCCACAACTGTTCTGAATCAAATTGCATGATTATAATTATTATCACTGTCCCAATAGTATACCAAACTAATTGTGTAACCATTTGTTTAACAATTGTTCCAGCATAAGAATCATGGTTAACAGCGACAAAAATTGCGCCTATTCCAATCAATGCTAAAAGTCCAACACATATTATAATTGTCCAGTCTAATCGAGAAGAATTGCTATCATTATCACTTGTAAACATTGCAATCACCTCTATAATGAATTATCCCTTGTGCAGGTTGTATTGACTAATTAATAATTCAATTCCTTCATCTAAAGATTTTACTTTAAAAACATTGTCATCGTCAAAGACTGCTTCAAATTTTTCATCTTCAATTACGCGAAGATAACCTGCTTCTTGTTTTCCAACGAAAAGAACTTCTCTTTCTTCACCGTTAACATTCTTGGTTTCTAAACTAACTTCAATATTTTTCTTTGATTTTGACATTTTTTCCTCCTAAAAAATAAAAGTAGCCGAATCATAATTGATCGACTACTTTAAATTCATAGAACGTCTATATTCTTTAGACGCCCTCTTATTTCTAAAAATAGTAAAATGATCAGAAACGGGATCGTATCCACCTTTTATAAATGGGTGACATCTTAGTATCCTAGCACATCCCATGATAAAACCCAAGAACGCACCATGTTTTCTGATAGCATCGATCATATAAGTAGAACAAGTGGGATAATACCGACACGATGCGGGAAATAGTGGAGATATCACTTTTTTGTATCCCTTCACCATCTTAATCATCAATTTACGCATTAACTATCACTTCTTATATTAATCTTTACTCTTATCGTCATTTTTATTGATATGTTCTAACAATGCACCGGCACCCTTAGCAACATTGTCCAATGGACTTTCAGAGATTAATACAGGTACTGTTAATTCTTTTGAAATTGCGTGGTCGATTCCCTTAAGTAAGGCTCCACCACCAGTAAGCATAATACCTCTATCAACGATATCAGAAGCTAATTCTGGTGGAACAACTTCTAAAACATCTTTAGCGGCATCGATAATTTGTTTAACAGCGTCTGATAAAGCTTCTTGGACTTCTTTACTATTTAAAGTAATTGATCTTGGCATACCACCAATAACGTCACGTCCACGAACTTCCATTTCTTTAATTTCAGTTTCTTCTGGATCTGATGTACCAATAGTCATCTTAATCTTTTCGGCTGTATGTTCACCGATAATCAAGCTGTGATTATCTTTAATGTAAGCAACGATATCAGTGTTCATAACATCCCCAGCAATACGGATTGATTTACTTGCAACGATGTCACCTAATGATAGAACTGCGATATCAGAAGTACCACCACCCATATCGATAACCATGTTTCCGCGTGGTTGGAAAATGTTCATTCCTGCACCAATAGCGGCAACTTTAGGTTCTTCTTCAATGTAAACCTTACCACCACCAGATTTTTCAGCAGCTTGAATGATCGCTTTTCTTTCAATGTTAGTAATGTTAGTTGGTGCACAAATCATAGTCTTTGGTTTTGACATGAAACCTTTAACACTTAATTTGTTGATAAAGTAAGTAAGCATCTTTTCAGTAACATCAAAGTCTGAAATAACTCCATCTTTTAGTGGTCTAATTGCACGAATGTTACTTGGAGTTCTTCCAACCATTCGATAAGCTTCGGAACCAACAGCTAGAAGTTTGTTAGTCTTAATATCAATTGCTACAACTGAAGGTTCATTTAGAACAATTCCCTTCCCTGTAACATAGATTAAAACATTAGCTGTTCCTAAATCGATACCGATGTCTTTTGCCATTTTTTTCGTCCTCCCGAGTTAACTCATATCTCAATTATTATATCATAATCAGTATTTAATAAATTATTTTTGTGATGTCTTGTTGATAGTGATTTCTTCGTTATCCTTCATGTTAACTCTCTTAATGTCAGCACCAAGTGATGCTAACTTAACATGAAAGTCGTAATATCCTCTATCCAAATATTTAAGATTTCTCACAATAGTAATTCCATCTGCAACAAGTCCGGCTAGAACTAATGCAGCTGCTGCTCTCAAATCAGTAGCTGCTACTTCTGCCCCACTAAATTCAGTTGGACCACTTAAAACAACGCTTCTACCATTAATTCTAAATTTAGCATTCATTCTTGCTAATTCATCCAAATGCATGAAACGATTTTCAAATACTGTTTCTGTTAACATGCTACTACCTTGAGCAGCAAGTTGTAAAACAGTCATTTGAGGTTGCATATCAGTTGGGAAACCAGGATATGGTAATGTTTTAACATCAACTGGTGTTAGTTCATCTGGTCCGATTACTCTGATACCATCTTCTTCTTGCTTAACAGTAACACCCATTTCTTCCAACTTAGCAATCAATGGTTGATTATATGATGCCTCTGCATCTTCAATCAAAACATTTCCTCTTGTTAAGGCAGCGGCAACCATAAAGGTACCAGCTTCAATACGGTCTTGTAAAACACAGTGGTCTACACCATGAAGATTAGTTACACCCTTAACTTTAATTTTGCTGGTCCCTGCACCAATCACACTGGCACCCATTTCATTTAACATGTTTGCAAGATCAACAATTTCAGGTTCTTGTGCAACGTTTTCAATAACAGTTTGGCCTTCCGCTAAGGTAGCGGCCATCATGATATTTTGAGTTGCACCAACACTTGGGAAGTCCATGTAAATGTTAGCTCCCTTTAGTCCGTCTTCAGCAAATGCTTCAACGTATCCATCGTGTTGTTTGATTGTGGCACCAAGTGCTTCAAATCCTTTTAAGTGAATATCAATTGGTCTAGAACCAATCGCACATCCACCAGGTAAAGCTACTTTGGCATGACCTAGTCTGGCCAAAAGTGGTCCCATCACAACAATAGAAGCTCTCATTTTAGAAACATATTCTAATGGCGCTTCGTATGAGAGTTGTTTGGTTGCATCCAAATTCATTTTATTGTTTTCTGTATCAAATTCTACATCCATGTTTAAGAAACGTAGAACTTCTTCCATTGTATATACGTCTGATAATAATGGTACATTGCTTAATTCTGTTCTACCTTCACTAGCCAAAATAGTTGAGGCCATAATTGGTAGGACTGCATTCTTTGCACCTTCAATGTGGACGTTACCGGAAAGGCGTTTGCCTCCCTTAACGACTATTTTATCCACTGGTAACCCTCCAGTAATTTTATATTTTAATTAGTGATTTATAGTTATATTCAAAACCCAAATAAAGAAAGAACCAACAATGTATCCAATCGTAATCGAAAGTAATAAAATTAAAACTCGATATTGATTTAAATGCATTTTAAATTGTCTTTCCAAATGGATATCTATTAAACTCCAAAAAGCTAATCCAATAAAAAATAATTGAATTGCTAATTCTAATAAAGAATTAATATTTAAAAACTCCATAATATCTCCATTCTTTATAGAAACTATACCATAAATTTATTGTTTTGTCTTTCTAATAATTGTTAACTATTTATTAATTTCTTTTTTATTTATGTATTAAAAAAGGCCTGCATAAAAATGCAGACCTCTTTCTTAATGTTTTGCAACATGAATACGGTTAATAGCTCTTCGTAAAGCAACTTGATTTCTCAAGATTTCTTGATTATCGTGTTTTTGTCTTGCTTCTTCAAGTGCCTTCTTAGCACGTTCACGAGCAGCAGTCGCACGATCAACATCAATATCAGCTTGTTTTTCAGCGCTATCAGCAATAACAGTTAAGATATTGTTGGAGAATTCAACAAAACCACCGTTAACGGCAATTTCGTCAACTTCGTCTGAACCGGAATTTACTTTTACTTCGTCAACTTCCAATGAAGCTATTACGGGAACATGATTAGGCATAATTCCTAATTGACCTGTCTTAGTTCTTACGATTACTAAGCGCGCATCTTCACGTTCATATACCTTACCATCAGGAGTAACGATACTAACGGTTAATACTGAGTTGTTATCAGCCAATTAGAACCCTCCTTAGTTGTTAGCAGCTTGCTTCATCTTTTTAGCATTTTCAACTACGTCTTCAATTGGACCACAGTTTCTAAATGCATCTTCAGGAAGATCATCATATTTACCATCTAAGATAGCCTTAAAGCTTTCAACAGTCTTTTCAACTGGAACGTATCTACCAGGTAAACCAGTAAATTGTTCAGCAACACTGAAGCTTTGTGATAAGAAGAATTGAATACGACGAGCACGATTAACAATAGTCTTTTCTTCGTCGGATAATTCATCCATACCTAAGATAGAAATGATATCTTGAAGTTCATGATATCTTTGCAATACTTGTTGTACTTCGGTTGCAACCTTGTAATGTTCTTCACCAACAATTGATGGATCTAGAGCAGCTGAAGTTGATGCCAATGGATCAACGGCTGGGTAGATACCTTGTTGAGTTAATGAACGTTCCAAGTTAGTAGTTGCATCCAAGTGAGCAAATGTAGTTGCAGGAGCAGGGTCGGTGTAATCATCAGCTGGAACATAAACGGCTTGAATTGAAGTAATGGCACCCTTCTTAGTTGAAGTGATACGTTCTTGCAATTGACCCATTTCAGTAGCCAATGTAGGTTGGTAACCTACGGCTGATGGAATACGACCTAGCAATGCGGAAACTTCAGTTCCGGCTTGAGTAAATCTAAAGATGTTATCGATGAATAATAGAACATCGGTACCAACTTCATCACGGAAGTATTCCGCAATAGTCAAACCAGTTAAAGCAACACGCATACGTGCACCAGGTGGCTCGTTCATTTGACCATATACCATGGCTGTCTTGTCCAAGACACCTGAACCTTTCATTTCAAAGTACATATCGTTACCTTCACGAGTACGTTCACCAACACCGGTAAACACTGAGATACCGTTATGACCTTGAGCAATGTTATGAATTAATTCTTGAATTAAAACAGTTTTACCAACTCCGGCACCACCGAACAATCCAACTTTACCACCACGAATGTATGGTGCTAGTAAATCGATAACTTTAATACCGGTTTCTAGAATTTCTGCAGATGGATTTAATTGATCGTAACTTGGAGCTTGTCTATGAATTGGCCAGCGTTCAGTATCTTGGCCAAATTCAGGACCACCATCAATTGGTTCACCAAGAACGTTGAAGACACGACCTAATGTGTTTTCACCAACAGGAACTGAAATAGGAGCTTCAGTGTTTTCCACTTCCATTCCACGACGTAAACCGTCAGTTCCATCCATGGCGATTGTTCTAACAACACCATCACCTAGTTCAAGGGTAACTTCAGTAACCAAAGTTTCATTGTCATCCTTTTGAACACGTAAGGCAGTGTTAATATCAGGTAATTCAACGTCCGTTGGGAATTCAACGTCAACGACTGGTCCAATAACTTGAATAATCTTACCAGTACTCATTTTCGTTAATTCCTCCCGTCATATTAGTGCTTTAGAGCTTCTTGACCACCGACAATTTCTGTAATTTCGGTAGTAATAGCAGCTTGTCTAGCACGATTGTATTGTAATTCTAATCTAGAAATAAGATCTGATGCGTTGTCTGAAGCAGATTGCATTGCAGTTGAACTTGAAGAATGTTCTGAAGTTTTAGCATCAAGAATTGCTCCAAATACTAAACTTTGTGCGTATTGAGGTAATACAACCTTCAATACTGCAGATTCATCAGGTTCGATATCGTATTCCGCATTAATTTCATGGGCTTGGATATCTTTACTTGAATCTTCTTCAAACGCTTCGCTATCCATTGGCAGCATTTTTTCAGCTCTAAAAGTTGAAGAAATTCTGTTAACAAAGTGTGTGTAACAAACATATAGTCTATCGAAGACACCATCTTCAAACATTGAGTTTGCAGTTGTAACGATTTCTCTAACTTCAGCAAAAGTAGGAATATCAGAAACACCACGATATTCATAAGCAACGTTTACATTACGATTCTTATAAAAATCAGCACCGTTTCCACCCACTGCTAAAATCATGTAATCGTCAGGATTAGGTGTATGAGCTTCAATAAAGTTATTAGTTTCTCTAATTACATTACTATTGTAACTTCCTACCATTCCACGATCAGATGTAATAACTAGGTATGCAGTCTTACCTGATTTATGGTCAGATGCATTACTTGAGGAATTAATTTTGTCTAACAAATGAGACTGAGCTAAATGCATTACAACAGCCTTAACACGAGAAACATATTCCTCATAATTACTGGTATGCTTTTGAATACGATTCAACTTTGCAGTTGAAACCATTTGCATCGCAGTAGTAATTTGACGTGTATTTCTGGTTGATGCAATACGATGTTTAACATCATTAATAGATTCAGCCATTAGTTCTCACCATCCTTCAAGCTAGTTATTTTGAGTTTCTTCTTGCTTACTTGGTACAAATGATTTAGTAAATTCATCAACTGCATTTGCTAAGTCATCACCATCAGGTAACTTACCAGTACTAATAATGTGGTCTAATATGTCACGGTGTGAAGCATCGAAGAAGTTGAATAATTCAGTTTGGTAACGTTGGATATCGTCAACAGCAACTTTGTCTAAGAATCCGTGAGTCAAACTAAATAGAATAAGTACTTGTTTTTCGACAGGTAGTGGAGCATGAAGAGGTTGTTTTAGAACTTCTTCAGTACGAGCACCACGGTTCAATTTAGCTTGTGTAGCATCATCTAAATCTGAACCGAATTGAGCAAAGGCTTGTAGTTCATGATATGAAGCCAAGTCAAGTCTCAAAGTACCTGCTACTTGTTTCATCGCTTTGATTTGAGCATCCCCACCAACACGAGAAACTGATGTACCAGCATCAATGGCTGGACGAGTTCCTGAATAGAACATGTCTGAGTTCAAGAAGATTTGACCATCAGTAATTGAAATAACGTTGGTTGGAATATAAGCCGAAACATCCCCTGCTTGAGTTTCAACAATTGGTAGAGCAGTCATTGAACCGCCACCTAACTTGTCAGATAACTTAGCAGCACGTTCTAGTAAACGTGAGTGGGTATAGAAGATATCACCAGGATATGCTTCACGACCAGGAGGTCTACGAAGAATAAGTGATAGTTCACGGTAAGCATTAGCTTGTTTTGTTAAATCATCATAAACGATTAACACATGCTTACCTTGGTTCATAAAGTATTCACCAATTGCAGCACCAGCATAAGGAGCAATGTATAGTAGTGGAGCTGGTTCAGAAGGACCGGCTGACAATACGATTGTGTAATCCATTGCACCAAATTTTTCTAGTGTTGCCACTTGTGAACGAACAGTTGAATCTTTTTGTCCAATAGCTACGTAGATACAAATCATATCTTGATCCTTTTGGTTCAAGATTGTATCAACAGCGATTGAAGTCTTACCTGTTTTTCTATCACCGATGATTAATTCACGTTGGCCACGACCAATTGGAACTAACGCATCGATTGACTTAATACCAGTTTGTAATGGTTCAGAGACACTTTGTCTGTCCATGATACCTGGAGCTTTCTTTTCGATAGGACGAGTGTTTTCAGTCTTGATATCACCCTTACCATCAATTGGTTGTCCTAAAGAGTTGATGGTTCTACCCACCATGTCTTCTCCAACAGGAACTTCCATGATTTTACCGGTACGTTTAATAGTTGCACCTTCACGAATATGTGTACAGTCACCTAAAACAACAATACCTACATCGTTACTTTCAAGGTTTTGAGCCATACCATAGATTCCGTTTTCGAATTCAAGTAACTCACCAGACAACGCGTTATCTAAACCATGAGCACGAGCAACACCATCACCAACGTAGGTTACAACTCCTGTTTCTTCAACAGCAAGTTCATCCTTAAAGCCAGCAAGTTGTTGCTTGATTAGAGCACTGATTTCTTCAGCATTAATGCTCATATAAGTTTCACCTCTTTGATAGATATTGTTATTAACTCAATAGAAGTTTTTTAATGTTGTTAATTTTAGTCTTAACACTTCCATCAAAAATAACGTTCGATGATTTTAGAATTACACCACCGATTATACTTTGATCAACTTTGTTATCTAAGATAACTTCGTTTGCCCCTACACGTGCTTTAAAAGCACTTGCAAGGTTGTCTTTTTGTTCGTCAGTTAGAGGAACTACAGAGACTGCATCAGCATGAACAATTTTATTCTTTTCGTTATAAGATTGTTCAAATTCTTCTACAATTAAAGTTAGTTCATCCATTTTGTTTGAACCTAATAAAACTTTTAATAGGTTCTTTACATAGTCGACATCAGAATCGTCAATCAAAGGTTTGATTAAACTTTCTTTTTTGTCTTCTGGAAAGCTTACGTCAGTTAAAGCTTGTTCTAATGAAGGATTATCAACAAAAACTTGTTTGATTGATAATAATTCTTTTAAACCAGTTTCAACTTCGTTTTGTTCTTCCAACACTTCGTAAAGTGCTTTTGAATAACGTTTTGCAAATGTGATTTTATCTAGCATCTTGCTTCCCCAACCCTTCAATATAAGAATCAATCAATGCCTTTTGATCGTCAGCTTTTAATTCTTTTTGAATGATCTTAGAAGCAATCTCAATAGATAAATTGGCCACATCATTTTTAGTGTTTGCTAAAGCATCTTGACGTTCTTGTTCAATATCTTTTTGAGCAGAAGCCTTAATACTTTGGGCATCGTTTCTAGCAGAAGAAATAATTTGTTCTCCTTGGACTTGAGCTGATTGCTTAGCATTGTTAATAATGCCGTTAGCATCTTCTCTTGACTTAGATAAAGCGTCTTCACGTTGTTTAGCTAAGTCTTCAGCTTCCTTACGAGACTTTTCTGCTGAATTGATGTCATCGGCGATTTTGTTAGCACGTTTTTCCATCATTTCTGATAATGGTTTCCATGCGAAATGCATGATTAGAAGCATCAAAATAATGAATACAACGGCTGTAAAAATCATATTACCGAAGTACAATCCACCGCCATCAGTCGTAGCGACTGTTGGAATTAATGAATGTGAAAGCATCTATTGACACCTCCTTAATTGAGAATAGAAGAATTATTTTACCTTTTAATTATTACTTGTTCATGTAAACAAGTGAAAGAACAAGTGAAATAATTGGCATAGCTTCAACCAAACCAACACCGATAAACATGTTAGTTCTTAATGCACCAGTCATTTCTGGTTGTCTAGCCATTCCTTCTAGAAATTTTGAAACAACAATACCGTTACCGATACCTGCACCGATAGCGGAACCACACATAGCGATACCTGCAGCGATTACACCCATGGTAAATCCTCCTTAAATAAATAAAAAATAATGAAAATTATTCCTCAGGTTCGAGCTTTTGAGAAATGTATACGAATGTTAATGTAACGAAAACGAATGCTTGAACACTACCGATAAAGATAGAGAACGCATCCCAAATCATCGCTACGAAAACACTTGGAATAAGACTTACAGCTCCCATTGAGAATGCAAGTTTCGTAACCATTCCTAGAAGCAATTCACCTGCGAAAATGTTACCGTATAAACGTAATCCAAGAGTTAAGAAATTAGCTAACTCTTCAAAAACATTTAACGGGAACAATAACTTAAAAGGCTTGAAATAACTTCCTACGAAGTAACCTTTAAATCCTAGTTTTGAGACTCCTAAGAAGTGAGCTAATGACAATGAAATTGCAGCCAATGTCAATGCCACGATAGGATCGGCGGTTGGACTCTTTACGTAAGTCACCCCACTGTAATCAACTTGGAATAATAGTCCCATTTGATTAGAGATAAAGATGAATAGAAATAGTACAAATGCGTAAAGGCCAAAGGCGTTAGCCTCAGATCCTGAGATCGATCCTTTAACTATTCCATTAGTAAAGTCTACGATTGCTTCTAGGAAATTTTGCTTTCCGCTTGGAATCAATTGTAGTCTTCTAGAACAGATAAAGACTAATAAGAAAGTAAACACGGCTGCTACCGTAACAGCTACCATATTCCCAATATTAAAAGTCAATCCGAATAGCTTAAAAGTAGATATTGGATCATTCACAGATTATCACCCCTTTTCGCAACCTAAGTATACTAACCATTATGTAATATAATGACAGTTTTTACTTTTAAGATGATGTATTTCTCTTACAAAATACATACAAATATTACCACCAATCAAAGTTTATTTCAAAATAAAAAGGGCGAAATAGAGGAAAAATTAATTTTTTAAAATTTGTGCTTTACAAAATCAAAAAAATGTATCTTAGCAATTTAGAAGAAAGTTATACATAAATAAAAAAGCCATCAAAAATGATGGCTTTTTCTATTATTTAGTTCCAAATAAACGGTCACCAGCATCACCTAGACCAGGTGTAATATAACCATTTTCTAATTTTTCATCTAATGCGGCAGCATAGATATCAACGTCACCATGGGCTTCTTGAAGAGCTTTCACTCCTTCTGGAGCAGCTACCAAGCACACAAATTTGATGTTACTTTCGTCAACACCGCGCTTAATCAATGCATCAATCGCCATGATGGCAGAACCACCAGTAGCTAGCATTGGATCAACTACGAAAATTTGACGTTTGTCAATATCACTAGGTAATTTCACAAAGTATTCATGAGGTTGAAGGGTTTCTTCATCACGATACATTCCTATGTGTCCCACCTTAGCTGCAGGGATTAAATCTAGGATTCCATCAACCATCCCAATACCAGCTCTTAAAATAGGAACAACTGCAACTTTCTTACCTGAAAGTTGTTTTGCATGCGCAATTCCTTGAGGTGTTTTAACATCTACATCTTCTAAAGGCATTTCTCTAGAAACTTCAAACGCTAAAAGTGAAGCAATTTCATTAACGACTTCACGAAATTCTCTAGTTCCACAATTTTCATTTCTGATAATTGTTAATTTGTGTTGAATCAATGGATGATTCATTACTTGAAATTTTCCCATGGTGTTTCTCCTTTTTAATTAAAAATTGGATGTTTTTGGGTTAATTCAGCAACTTCTTTTTTAATTTCCGAAAGTACACTTTCATCACTGTGATTTTCGATTGCACGTGTTATCATTTTTGCAACTTTACGTGAATCATTTTCATCAAAGCCTCTAGAAGTAATTGCTGGAGTTCCCAATCTCAATCCACTAGTAACAAATGGACTAAGCTTTTCATCCGGAATAGCTTCTTTGTTGGTTGTTATCTTAAGAGAGTCTAACAGAATTTGAGTTTCTTTTCCATTTAATTCTGTATCAGTTAGGTCTAAAACCATTAAATGGTTATCAGTTCCGTCTGAAACAACTTTAATGGTTTCACTCTTATTGAATTCATCAGCCATTGCTGCGGCGTTTTTAACCAATTGTTGGCAATATTCTTTGAATGCTGGTTGTAAGTCTTCAAAGAAACAAGCAGCCTTACCTGCAATAACATGCTCTAATGGACCACCTTGTGATCCAGGGAACATTGCTGAATTAATCTTCTTAGCAAATTTTTCTTGTGACAAAATCATTCCACCACGTGGACCTCTTAGGGTCTTATGAGTGGTTGTAGTTACGACATCGGCGATTCCGATTGGACTAGGATGTAAACCAGTAGCAACTAGTCCGGCGATATGTGCCATATCTACCATTAAGTATGCCCCTACTTCATCCGCAATTTCTCTAAATTTATTCCAATCAATAAATCTACTGTAAGCTGAAGCTCCAGCAACGATGATTTGTGGTTGCACTTCCTTAGCAATTTCCAGGATCTGTTCATAGTTTAAACGTTCTGTTTTTGGATCTAACCCATATGAGAATGATTGATAAATCTTACCAGAAAAGTTAACTTTCGCACCGTGTGTTAAATGTCCTCCGGCGTTTAAATCCATTCCTAATATTTTATCGCCAGGTTTTAAAAAAGCAGAGTAAACGGCTTGATTAGCTTGTGAACCTGAATGTGGTTGAACATTAACATATTCTGCACCAAAAAGCTTTTTAGCGCGTTCAATAGCTAATGTTTCAGACTTATCTACGAATTCACATCCACCGTAGTATCTTTTACCTGGATATCCTTCTGCATATTTGTTAGTTAATACAGAACCTTGCGCTGCCATCACAGCGTTTGACGCAATGTTTTCAGAAGCAATTAGTTCAATTGTGTTTTCTTGACGAGCTTGTTCATTTTTAATTACATCCCATAATTCTTTGTCTTCAGTTTGGTAATCGTATTTCATGATAGAAGTGCCCCCTCAATATTTACGTAACTATTTATTAAAATGCTTTTGTCCTGCAGATTTGTTCAAACGATTCATGTAGGCTTCACCTATGCCATCATTTGAAAAACCTTGCGCTAGAATCGATTTAACATCGGATTCATTATCAAAATGTCTTAGGCCAGCAAATAATGAATGACTGGCTGATAAAACATCTGAACCTAATGAGAATGATTCAACATTATTACTAAGGTGTAAATTGTTTAAAACAGCATCTGTTGCCATGACACCAACTTTATCATCTTGTTCAGCAGCCCACTTTGCAGCTTCTTCAAAGTCTTTAGGACTATCAACAATATAAACTTGCGCAGATGGTGCGTAATGCTTATATTTCATCCCAGGCGCTTTTGGAACCTGAGCATCAGCAACATGAACTCTTTCATCTAAAACTGGTTTGTGAATTACTTCTTGAATTTGTTCAGTTGAAATAGCTCCAGGTCTTAAAATAGCTGGTTGGTCAGTTGACATATCTAAAACTGTTGATTCTACCCCAAATTGGCATTCACCATCATCCAAAATTCCAGCAATTTTACCTTTTAAATCATGGTAAACATGCATCGCAATAGTTGGACTTGGTTTTCCAGATGTATTCGCTGATGGTCCCACAATTGGTACCCCTGCTTTTTTAATCAACGATAATGTTAAATCATTATTAGGATTTCTAAATGCTGCTGTGTCTAATCCACCAGTTACCGTTTTAGATAAAACGTTATCTTTTAAATTAAAGATAATTGTTAATGGTCCTGGCCAAAAAGTTTTGATCAAATTTTTAGCTTCATCAGATAATGGCATTGCATACTCCTCTACCATTTCTTCACTATCAACATGAACAATTAGTGGATTATCGCTTGGTCTACCCTTTGCAGCATATACTTTCTTAACCGCATCTTCATTAGTTGCATCAGCCCCTAATCCATATACAGTTTCTGTTGGAAAAGAAACTAGCTTTCCTTCCACTATATCTTTTGCCGCTGCATCCAAATCGTTTGCAGTGTAAATGTGTGTATCCATATATTTTACTTCCCTCCTTAATATTTAACTCGTATCATTCGCGGATTACCGAAAAAGTCACATCTGCTAGTTACTTGGCAATCAGGTAATGATTCTGTGAAAATCCTGGTAACTGCCTCAGTTTGTTTAAATCCGATTTCCAGATATAAAGTTCCGTGAGTAGTATCCTTCTTCATTTTAATATAATTTGCGATAGATTGATACATAAATAAGCCATTATTTTTTGCAAATAAAGCCTGCTTTGGTTCGTGTTTTAATACACTATCATCCATATAGTCGATTTCATCTTCGGAAATATAGGGAGGATTGCTTATTATTACATCAAAATCTTCGTGAATAGAGTCGAACAGATCACTCGTCAAAAACGCTACTTTGGTTCCATTTTCTTCATTATTATACTTAGCAACTTCTAAGGCATCTTTTGAAATATCGGAGGCAGTGATATCCCAATCTGGATGTTCTTTACTCAAAGAAATGGCGATGGCACCACTTCCGGTTCCTAAATCTAATACTTTCAATTTTGGACTTTCTTGAAATTCATTTAATACCCACTCAACAAGCTCTTCAGTTTCGGGACGTGGGATTAATACTCTGGAATCAACTTTAAAACTATTACCATAAAACTCAGTTGATCCAATAATATATTGAGCTGGATTACCATCTAGATACTGATTAACCCATTCAAAATATCTATCAGCGTCTTGTGAACTCATTTCATCACGATAATGTAATAACAAATGTGTATTATCAAATCCAAACATTTCCATTAAGAACAATCTGGCGACTTCTTCATCTAAATTTTTTTCCTTGATAAGAAAAGAAGCCCTTTTCTGGGCTTCAAAGTAAGTCATATTAGTCATTCTTTAATTGCTCCAACTTAGCAGTTTGATCAGATAAGATTAAAGCATCAATGATATCTTCTAAGTCACCAGTCATAACTTTATCCAACTTGTTAAGAGTTAAACCAATTCTATGATCAGTAACACGGTTTTGTGGATAGTTGTAGGTTCTAATTCTTTCTGAACGATCACCACTACCAACTGCTGATTTTCTTTCAGCATCGTATTTATCTACTTCTTGTTGTTGGTAGTAATCATAAACACGTGACTTCAAAACTTGCATTGCCTTAGCACGGTTTTGTTGTTGTGAACGTTCATCTTGCATCGCAACCACAATTCCAGTAGGTAAATGAGTCATTCTAACGGCTGATGAAGTCTTGTTAACGTGTTGTCCACCAGCACCAGAAGCACGGTAAACATCAGTCTTAATATCTTTTGGATCAATTTCTAAATCAACATCTTCTGCTTCAGGCATAACCCCAACAGTCGCAGTTGAAGTATGAATTCTACCAGCTGATTCAGTTGAAGGAACTCTTTGCACACGGTGAGCACCGTTTTCAAATTTAAGTTTTGAGTAAACGTTGTCCCCTTGAATCATAATGGCGATTTCTTTAAATCCACCAACTTCAGTATCACTTTCATCGATAATTGAAGTTTTCCAGCCTTGGCTTTCAGCATATCTAATGTACATGTTGTAAAGGTCAGCAGCAAATAGACTACCTTCATCCCCACCAGCAGCACCATGAATTTCCATGATGATGTTTTTGTCATCGTTAGGGTCTTTAGGTAGAAGCATAATTTTAATTTCTTCTTCTAGTTCACCCTTTTGTGGTTCTAGTTCACTAATTTCAGCTTTAACCATTTCATTCATGTCATCATCTAACTTTTCAGCTAGCATCGCTTTGTCGTCTTCTAATTGAGAAACAACATCTTTATACTTATTATAGGTAGCAACAACTTCACGTAAGCTACCTTCTTCTTTTGACAATTCCATGAATCGCTTAGTGTCAGCAATAACTTCTGGGTCACTAATTAATTCATTTAGTTCGTCATAGCGATCAACTACAGATTGTAGCTTTTCAAATATTTCATCCATCTAATAATTCCTCACTTTCCCATTTGTTCCATTGGTGGATTGAAGTAATGCTTTCTACATACTGGATAGTATGATTCGTTTCCTCCAACTTGAATTTGTTCGCCCTCGTATACTGGCTTACTATCATGAAAACGTAAGTTCATAATCGCTTTACGTCCACAGAACCAACAAATTGTCTTCATTTCTTCGATTTTATCAGCATACAACAATAATGCTTGTGATCCTTCGAATAAATTGTTTTGGAAATCGTTCTTTAAACCAAAAGCAATTACAGGAATTGATAATTCATCCACAATTTTCGCTAATTGTAAGACATGTTGCTTACTTAAAAATTGAGCTTCATCAATTAAGATACAACTAGCATCTGGGTCAATTGATTTAACCATTTCAAAACAGTTAGAATCTGCTTCAATAACATGTGCATTTCTACTTAGGCCGACTCTAGAAGCAACAGTTCCGCGTTCCTCTCTAGTATCTAGCGCACTAGTCATAAGGATAACTGATTTACCTTGTTCCTCGTAATTATGCGCAACCTTAATAATTTCGATTGACTTACCACTGTTCATTGCCCCGTAACGATAATATAGCTGTGCCATGATAAAACTCGCTTTCTCTATTTTTCTCATTTATTATTATAGCCGATTTATCAATTAATTTCGATAGTTGCGACTAATTTGAATGATTTTACTAAAATAATTCAATTATTCGTTCTATAATAGGAAAGTATGATAAAATTTTGTGTATTAATTAATTAAGGAGTACAAGTATGTCTATAAGAAGCGAATTTGCGACTTTTGCGGGTAAATCATCATACTGGTTCTTACACACATTTCTGAATGGTGGAAGTTCACTTCCTGGTAAAATTACCACTGCAATCGATCCTGCAATCTTAAAACATTTAGGTCAAAACTACGACATTATTGTTGTAACTGGTACTAACGGTAAAACCCTTACCACAGCACTAACTGTTCAAGTCCTAAAACAAAAATACCAAAACGTGGTTACTAATCCTTCTGGTTCTAATATGGAACAAGGATTGGTTACTACATTCTTAAAAGCTAAAAATCCTAAAAGTAACCGACCACTAGCAGTGCTAGAAGTCGATGAAGCAAACGTTATTAAGCTTACAAAACATATTCAACCAATTGCTTTTGTATTCACCAATATTTTTCGTGATCAAATGGATCGTTATGGCGAAATTTACACTACTTACAAAAAAATTATCGATGGTGTAAAGTTAGCTCCTAACGCAACTATCATTGCAAATGGTGATGCGCCTATCTTTAATTCAGTTGATTTACCAAATCCAAAGATTTTTTACGGATTTAAAAATCACGAAGATGGCGATAACTTCAAAGCTGAACCAAATACTGACGGTGTTTTATGTCCAGTTTGTCAAAATATTTTGCACTATCACTACATTAGTTATGCCAACTTAGGTAACTACTTCTGTGAACATTGTGGATTCAAGCGCCCTGAGTTATCACACGAATTAACTAAACTAGATAACTTAACACCCAACTCATCAGACTTCACTGTTGATGGTCAAAACCTAACTATTGGTATTGGTGGTGTTTACAACATCTACAACGCCCTTGCTGCATACTCTGTTGGAAGATTATTAGATGTTGATCCAAAAGACATCGCCCAAGCATTTACTGCAAACGAACGTGTCTTTGGTAGACAAGAATTAATCGACATTGATGGTAAGGAAACTACCCTTGTGTTGGTTAAAAATCCCGTTGGTTTGAACCAAGTGATTGATACTATCTCTAAGGAACAAGATAATTTTTCATTAATCTGCTTGTTAAATGCCAACTACGCTGATGGAATTGATACTAGTTGGATTTGGGACGGTGAATTTGAACGTTTCACTCAAATGCCAATTAAAAAATTCATCACTGGTGGTGAAAGATACAAAGATATCACCTTTAGATTTAAAGTTGCTGGAGTCGATGAAGACATTCATGAAGTTCAACCAGATTTAGAAAAAGTAGTTGAAGAAATCCCTTCACTACCAACTAAAAAGGTTTATATTTTAGCAACTTATACTGCAATGCTTCAATTAAGAAAAGACTTTGCTGAAAAAGGTTACATTAAGGGAGGTATGGAATAATGACCAAAGAATATACATTACACATCGCCCATTTATATGGTGATTTAATGAATACTTACGGTGATTTAGGAAATATCTTAGTATTAAAATATTACGGTAAAAAAATGGGCATCAACGTTGAATCACAGGTTGTTAGTCTAGACGAAGATTTTAAATCTGATGACTATGACATCGCCGTTTTTGGTGGAGGTCAAGATTTTGAACAAAGTATTGTTTCAAAAGACTTCCAAACTAAGAAGGATGAAATTAAAAAATTCATTGATTCTGATGGTTGCTTACTTGCCATTTGTGGTGGTTACCAATTACTAGGTAAGTACTATATCGATGCCGAAGGAAATAAAATTCCAGGAATTGGTGTATTAGATCACTACACAGAACAACAACACGATAACCGTTTCATCGGTGATATTAAAATTAAAAATAAAGAAACTGGCGAAGTTTACCACGGTTTTGAAAATCATCAAGGTGTTACCTACACTGGTAATGGTGAACGTCCTTTAGGTGACGTTGAACAAGGTTATGGTAACAATGGTGCTGATAACGCTGAAGGTGCAATCTTTAAGAACGTATACTGCACTTACTTCCATGGTCCTATCCTTGCAAGAAATAACATCATTGCTAAACACATTTTAATCAAAGCATTAAAACGTAGATATCCAAATGATGACTTTTCTGCACAAGAACAAATTGATGTTTCAGAATCATATTAAAAAAAGACGAATCTTACGATTCGTCTTTTTTATTTGCTTTTAAATAAGTTTCAATTAACGGTGCTCTTCTTTCAATGAATTCTTCATTAGGAGAAACCGGATGAACTCGATTAGATAGAAAAATCATTGCCCTTTTCTTTTCTGGGATTATCACAATAAAGGTTCCTGTAAAACCAGATTGCCAAATATAGTGCATCCCCTCATAATCTAATCTTTCAAAACCGTATGTTCGACCTAAATCGTAACCGGTTTGGTCTTTATAAAAACCAGCCAGTGTCTCTTCTGAAAGTACTGGGTTTTCAGCCGGATTTAAAATTGACTGAACGAATTTAATCAAATCATCCATATTACTGAATAATCCAGCTGACCCACAGTCATCCCCTAAAACCTGCGCTTTAGGATCATGAACAGTTCCCTGCAATAAGCCATGACGTTCATCATAAACAGTCGGAACACAATCCGCAGGGTTAGGATGAAATGAACTGTTATCCATCTTCAGTGGCTGTAAAACATATTCAGTAATCAATTGATGAATCGATTCGCCTGTAATCTGTTTTGCAATTAAGCCTAAAAAAATGAAGTTAACATCTGCATAATGCATCTCTTTGTTCAAACCTAATCCGACATGAAGCCCTAGTAAGGCGTCTATCAATTCATCATGATTGAGTTTGTCACGATTAGGAATATACCCTTCGATGCCAGATGTATGGCAAATTAAATTTCTGATGGTAACTTCACTAAATTTCCATTTTGGCAAATACTTTGAAATTGAATCATCTAAACTCAATTTGCCCAGTTCAGCCAATTTCAGAATTACCATTGTAGTTCCAACGACTTTAGTTAATGAGGCCATATCATATATTAGATGACCATCAGCTAAAGGTTTCTTAACCGGTAATAATTGACGATTACCAATTAAGAAACGTTGAACACTACCTTCATCTATAAAAGCATAGTTAACACCTGGAACAACTTGATCTTTCACTAATTGTTCAATAGATTGGATAGTCTCAGAATATTGCATGTTATTAACCTTCTATCTTATAGGTTGTTACCAATAAATTGAGAGTTATATAAATCAGCATAGAAACCATTTTCAGCCATCAATGATTGATGATTTCCGGTTTCTTTAATTTGTCCATGATTCATAACAATAATCTTTTCGGCATTTTGGACTGTTGATAATCTGTGGGCAACCACGAAACTAGTTCTACCCTTAATTAGATTATCCATTGCATCTTGAATTAACGATTCAGTTCTTGTATCAACAGAACTAGTTGCTTCATCTAAAATTAAAATGTCTGGGTTAGCTAAGAACGCACGCGCAATTGTAATCAATTGACGTTGACCTTGTGATACGTTGGATGCTGATTCATTTAGAACCGTGTTATATCCATCAGGTAGTTTTTCAATGAATTCATCTGCTTGTGCTTCTTTAGCAGCACGGTATACATCTTCATCAGTAGCATCTGCATTTCCATACTTAATGTTGTCAAAAATAGTTCCAGTAAATAGCCAACTATCTTGTAGCACCATTGCAATGTGAGAACGCAAATCACTTCTACTCATTTGACGAGTATCCACACCATCTAATTTAATTGATCCTGAATCAATATCATAGAATCTTTCTAACAAGTTAATAATAGTGGTTTTACCAGCCCCTGTAGGTCCAACAATCGCTACTGTTGTTCCCTTTTCAACATCCAAATTGAAGTCCTTAATTAGTGGATTATCTGGTAAGTATCTAAAGTTAACATTTTCAAACTTAATCTTGTCAGTAGTTTCGATTGGTGCAATATCTACTTTTTCATCCACCATTTCTGGTTCATCTAGAATTTTAAAAATTCTTTCAGCAGAAGCAATGGTTGATTGAATGGTATTAGTTAAGTTAGCAAGGTTGGTAATTGGTTGGTTAAACATGTTTACATATTGTAAAAACGCTTGAACATTACCTAATGTAACAGTTCCAGCCGCAACTTTAATCCCACCAAAAACGGCAACAAAAACATAGTTCAAGTTTTTAACGAAGTTCATTAATGGGAACATAAAACTTGAAACAAATTGAGCCTTCCATGCAAAGCTGTAGTATTTATCGTTTTGTTCTTCAAACTTTTTAATTGCTTCTTCTTCACGGTTAAAAGTCTTAATGATTGTGTGTCCAGCAAAGTTTTCTTCAACTTGACTGTTAACTTCCCCTAAATGACTTTGTTGCTTACTAAAGAACTTTTGTGATTTAGGTGCGATCACACCAACAATAATTCCAATTAATGGCAATGTACATAAAGCGACTAATGTTAGTGAGAAACTAATTGTTAACATCATATATAAAACACCAAAGAACAATAGCACACTAGTAATAAATTGAGTTAAGTTCGTTTGAAGCATTGTAGAGATGTTATCCATATCGTTAATCATTCTAGACATAATATCCCCATTTGAATGAGTGTCGTAATATGAAATTGGTAATCTTTGTAGTTTTGCTTTTAAATCTTTTCTTAATTGGTAGACAACTTTTTGTGAAATGTAAGTCATGATAAATTGTTGCCCAACATTGAATAATGCAGCCACAATATATAAAGCAGCGACAATAATTAAGATATGACCAACTGCACTAAAATCAATTGGTAATGTTGAGACATGTAGTCCCATTTTCTTCATTACAAAAGCTTTGGTAACACCTTTATAAATTTCAGTTGTTGCTTCCCCTAAAACCTTAGGAGTAACAATTTGGAGAATAACCGCAGCGACCGACATGATTAAGGTAATAATAATTCCCAACAACCATGGCTTAACGTATTTAACTAAACGCCAAGTTGCTGACCAGAAGTTTTCTGGTTTTTCTTTTTTACCACGACTGTGATTATGCATTTTGGTCATCCCCTTCCTTGATTTGTGATGCTAAGATAGCACGGTAATAAGGGTTGTTTTCTGATAATTCCTTGTGGTTACCTGAACCAACCACCTTACCATTGCTCAATACTAAGATTAAGTCAGCATCAGCAACAGTGGAAATTCTTTGTGCCACAATAACTGTGATGGCCTTTTGAATTTTTTCATCATTGTTAAGAGCTTGACGTAATAACGCATCAGTCTTGAAGTCTAATGCTGAGAATGAATCATCGAATACATAAATGTCAGCATTCTTCAAAATAGTTCTAGCGATTGCTAAACGTTGCTTTTGACCACCAGAGAAGTTATCACCGTTTTGTTCAACACGTGAATCTAATCCGCCTTCTTCTTTAACAAAGTCATCAGCACGAGCAATGCTTAATGCATGCCAAATTTCATCATCGGTAGCATTTTCATTACCATACAACATGTTTTCACGAACAGTTCCTGTAAATAGAACCGCCTTTTGTTGAGTAATGGAAATTAGCTTGTGAAGATCCTTTTGGGTCATATCTTTTACAGATGTTCCGTTAATCTTAATTTCACCATTTGTAACATCATAAAGACGTGGAATCAAATTAACTAAACTTGATTTACCAGAACCAGTTTCTCCGATAATGGCAACTGTTTGTCCAGACTTCGCCTTAAAATTGATATCTGATAATGATAATTTATCAGTATCACCATACTTGAAGTCAACGTGATCAAATTCGATTGAAGCATCACTGCTCTTAGGTTCAACAACATTTTCACCATCAACGATTGAATCTTTCACATCTAAAACTTCATTAATACGAGCAGCAGAAGCTTGTGCTCTTGGAATGAAAACAAAAAGCATTGATAACATCATAAAACTAATTAAGATTTGAGTTGCATAAGTCATGAATGCAACTAAGTTACCAACAGCTAAAGTGTTATGAGAAATCATTTTGGCACCAAACCAAACGATTCCAACATTGGTTCCACTAAGGATGAATGTCATTAATGGGAACATTAATGAAGTAATCATAAATACCTTAGTTCCTGTTTTAGCATATTTATTGTTGTATTTATCAAAACGATTTTGTTCATAGCTATCACGATTGAATGCTCTAATAACTCGAACACCAGTTAACCCTTCTCTAAAGACTAGGTTTAACTTATCTGTTTGACCTTGTAATTTTCTAAACAAAGGTCCTGCAAACATCATTACGATTGATACAGATACAGCTAATACAAGTAGAGAACATAAGAAGACAACAGTTAAATGTGGACTCTTAACAAATGCAAGAATCATAGCCCCTACTAACATGATTGGAGCCATTACCATCATTCTTAATACTTGAATCATAACGTTTTGGATTTGGACAACATCATTAGTATTTCTAGTAATTAATGAAGCATCCCCAAATTTATCTAAATCTTGATCCGCTAAGTAAATAATTTTTCTGTATAAAGCAGATCTAATCTTTTTACCCATCTTTTGAGATTGGGTGGCTGCAAAGAAGATATTTCCACCAGCGGAAATTACCCCAACGAATGCAACTGCCAGCATTTTAAAACCTTGTGACCATATGTAACTGACATTATTTTGTGCGACACCTTTATCAATGATATTAGATGTAACGGTTGGTAAATATAAGTCTGAAGACACTTGAGCAACCATAAAAAGAACAGCTGCTACCACTGCCCACCAAACTAAATATTTTTTAGCTAGTCTAATCATTTAAGTATTCACTCCGAACTATTTTATTTTTTCCGAATTTTTTGAAATCAAAGAGTAATTATATACTTCCAAAATCATTTTTGAAAGTGATTACATTACTCAATTTCACTCCCTTCCATTAAAAATTAAAATCCATTGTTAGCAAGGTTAAAACAACGTTAATTAACCCATCCATTTTTTTAAAATTATCTATAAGTAACCTTTTTATCCCTATCAAAAAAAACATAATTAAATAAAGTTTACCATAACATTTGTTTTATGCTATCAAAAGGAATGGATTGACCATTTTTTATACATGATGTATAATTTATTCCGTGAATTTTTGATTTCTTAGGAGCATAAATTATGAAAAAAATTATCTTTAACATTGTAATTTCAATATCAGAAGGTCTATTGGCAGCTTTATACTTCTTTGTCAGTATGATCCATTTAAGTTCCAACCACATGATTTCAGATATCAGTTCGATTAATGAAACCACTGTTGCTTTAATATTCAATATCTTTTGTTTATTACTAATCTCTCAAATCATCATTAATTTCACTACAATTATCAGACCGATAAAAATATCCATTTTATGTTTTATTTTCGTTTACAGTCTATTTATGTTCTTTATTACTAAAGAAATTAATATCGATTTAATGATATTGAACTCAATCGTTATTTTTCTAAACGGTATCAATTTAAGCTATTTCGAAAGATAAAAGTTCAATTAAAGCAAACTTATAATTTATATAATATTTAATGGCATTTCTATAATTATCATATATAATAGTAGTAATATAATTAAGGAGATAATTATTATGCCTAAAGAAGCCCTTCTTATCATTGACTACACTAACGATTTTGTAGACGACAATGGTAACTTAACTGTTGGAAAACCTGGACAAGTTTTAGTAGATTATATTGTGGATTTAGCAGAACAATTTAGATCATCCGGTAACGAAGTAATATTACCAACCGATTTACACGAAGAAAACAATCCATATCACCCAGAAACTAAATTATTCCCACCACATAACCTAAAAGATACTTGGGGGCGAGAATTTTACGGATCACTAAATGATTGGTATAACCAGCATGCGAATGAAAAAAATGTATACATGTTCGATAAAACTAGATACAGTTCTTTTGCTGGAACTGATTTAGATTTATATCTAAGAGAACGAAAGATCGATACTATTCATTTAGTGGGTGTATGTACCGAAATCTGTGTATTACACACCGCTGTTTCTGCATATAACTTAAATTATAATATTATCGTCCACGAACAAGGTGTTGCAGGTCTATCACAAGCTGGTCACGACTTCGCATTGAGCCACTTCAAAAATAGCATGGGCATTACCATTAAATAAAAAAGAGATGCATTGGCATCTCTTTTTATTTTTCAATAAATTATTCCATGATAACTGTCATTTATTTTTTTCGCTAGTTATAAAATGATTGTGATATCAACATTTCTAAAGTGTTTAGTAAATGTCCTTTGCCCATATGTTAATGACTTTTAACGAATAAACTTGGATACTAAAAAAACGCCATCATCCCCAACATGACAGCGTTATGACAACTAATACCCGCTTATGAATATCAGCTTATTGGGCATACTGGACTCGAACCAGTAAATTAAGGATTCAGAGTCCTCTGCCTTACCAATTTGGCGAATGCCCAATGAACATCACGTATTCAATATTAATACAAAGATTTCGTTAATGTCAACATGTCAGGTGCGTTGACATCAATAATATTGGATAGTAATATTGAAAGTGTAAGTTTTATTGCCCGCTGGTCAAACTGGTTTAAGACGTCGCCCTCTCAAGGCGGAGTTACGGGTTCGATCCCCGTGCGGGTGATAATTAAAAAGACAACCATTATTTGGCTGTCTTTTTTAGTAACTAATGGCTTTATAGCCACTTTTTTTCCATAACTTTGTTAACTCTTTAATGGTAATAACCTTCTTTAGTCCGTCTTCTGGATCATAGTAAAAGAATATTTTATGATTAAATCCAAATAAGACCAAACATTGACTATCACGTCTACCCCAGATTAAAACCGGTCGATTTCGACTAATCTGACTTCTTAAGCGACGGAATGACTTTTTAGTAATGTTCTTGTATGAACCAACACTATTTACTAATACTGTTTTATATTCTTTATCTGTTAAATTATCAACTGTTGAATCAATTTTTTCAAAGACTGGATAATCCGGTTTTGAAAAATGAACTAACGTTGATAAGGCATTAGCCTCATTAGAGTTCACTTCGCTAAATTCAATTTGTGTTAAACTCAACACTCGATAGTTTTTACGAATGAATTTATTGGGAATCCAACCGTTAGTAACTTCATTTTCAAAATGAAACCAAAGATGATTTTGAAAAAAGCCGATTTGATCAATTTCAAATTTAGTTAGTTCGTCTTCATGACGAAAAGATTGTCTTTTAGACTTAGCATCTTGCATGTTAGAAATATACCATTTTTCTACGCGACGATGTTTCAAACGAACGTAAAAAGATGGCACTCTTTCACTAGCAATGGCATTGCTTTTCATTTGTTCACCCTCAATTTTTAGGTTTGTATTATATTATACCAATAAATATGTACTAAACACATTAAAATAAGTCTTTTATCTGATATAATTATTTTACTACCTTCTTAAATATGGTAACATTGATATGTATCTTTTGGGGGCGTTATGGATTCGACGGGTATAGTTCGAATTCGGATTGCGTTCGCAGCGGCGTCTGCTCAACCGTCCAGTTTTTAAATTATAACTGCAAACAATAATTCAAACAACGTCGCTTTAGCTGCCTAATAAGCAGTCTACGACAATCCAACTAGCTTTGCCTAGGGGCTAACTTGGGTTTTATATAATAATAGGCTTACGTTGCTTGCTCACACCTGAAGTTAAGCAAAAGAGATTAATCAGGTTAGCTAATCACGTTAACCCCGGAATACGGTGCTCTGATTAGTGAAGTTTAAATAGTATCCCTATGAGCGTAGATGTTCGAATGGCGATATGCTCGGACGCGGGTTCGACTCCCGCCGCCTCCATTGAATAAAAAAGGATTGTAATCAACGATTACAATCCTTTTTTAATATTTACTATCAGCAGAAAGTATAACAATATTAATTTGTACGCTACGATTCATTCTAATAACGCGAATTCCAATCCCGTAGTGTCTTAACCCATAGCCTTCATTACCTAGCAATTGATCCATATGACCGTATCCAGAGTCCGCATCATTAGTAATCATTTCTTTAAAATATCCAACGTACTTGCTAACATTAGAAATCCGATTATCTAAATTCGCATATCCATTTGATTCATAAATGTTATTTTGGTTTCCAACAATTCCCATAGATTGACCATCTAATATTGCGGCTAATTGCTTATGGCGTTTTCCATTAGCTGTTGTATAGTGAGATGCATCCCCTAAGGCAGGATTTACATAGTTTGCTCTTTCTTGAGCCACTTTATCTAAACCTGCACTTCTTAACCAACTACCATTTTTGGTATTAGAACGACTTGACTTAACAAATTGTACGAACTGACTTCTTACACTAGCTATGATTTGCGAGTCAGACATCTTCGTAACATTACCATCAGTATTATCGGTTTGTTCCCCGATATCATCATTGTCTATTATTGTATTTAATGAAGTTGACTTCGCAGCTGCTGGAGCTGCATTATTTTGATGAACAGAAATAATATCGCCTGTGTACATCCAACCCTTTTTAGTCTTGTCTTTACTTTCGACTAACTTAAATTTTTGGGTCTTACCTTTCTTCTTAACAGTTGATTCTGCTTTCGCATAAAGTTCTTTACCGCCAAAATAATCTTTTGCTGATCTCGCTTTGACAGAATTAGCTTGATCATTTTTATAAACCTTCTTATTACCTTTTACTTTAACTTGTTCTGTGCTAATTGATTTCTTAGCAGCATTTACTTGATACCCTTGTGTCAATAATGAAGTACCAACCATTAAAGTTCCAATCATGGTTACAACTATCTTTTTACTTGGTATGGGTATATTCAAAATATTCTATCCTCTCATTAAACTCATACTATTTTCGTTTTTCTTATGCAATACAAAAGATTATATAATGTCTTAAAAGATTAAGAAAGATATAAGCTAGTTAATTTTTTATTAATAAAATAGTTTATTTTTATACACTTAATGTAAAATATCTTATTTTTAGAGGTAATCTTAAGATTTTCTTAATAACTTTTATACAACATTTTTAATAAAAAGGGCATAAAGCGTAATGATTTATGCCCTTTTTTGATTGAAATTAATATAAAAAATAAAAAAGCATCGTCTTAGGACAATGCTTTTTAAAATGCTCGTTGATAAATCCATCCAATAAATTTGCCTTCGTAATAACACTTGTAATAATAACTATGCCAACCATCCTTTATGGCTCTTCCAGTTATGTGAACTCTCTTACCAGCATACTTACTGCCATTTACTAGTTTATGAGTATTAGTAAAGTGGCTATCTACAACATGATTGTAGAAATTATAGTAATTTTTAGCTTTAATTTGTTTAGTCATATTAACCCTTGAGTATGTGATATGAGGACCTAACGCCTTTACGTTAATCCATCCCAAAAGATGGCCATCAAAGTAAGTACGATAATAAGTTTCATTATTAACAGTCGCCTTCATATTGTATGAAATAGTTTTTCCTTTATAATTAGCAACTTCATTACTTACTTTTAATTTGCTTGCATACTTATTATCACCAACTACATGGTTATAAAAGTTATCAGTAGCTCTTGATCTAACTGTGAAAATTCCATTTATCTTTTCATATTTAGCATTAGACTTTGGAGTCGTATTACCAATGAACCAGTCACTATTTTTAACTGTTAGTAAACTGGAGTCAACATATTGACCTAGTGCTGGTGAATAGTAATGGTCAGTATATTGCCATAAGACGTGTTCTCTTTGTGGCTCATTTGTTTGATATGCAGCCAGCCAATAACCATCATAGGCACTAATTGCTTGTGCTGCATGCGTTAACATAAAGCTTTGGTATGAATAGAACAGAATCTTTCTATTTCCAACTAACGGTCTAAGTGCATTAATCCAAGCTAATGTTGATTCGTTAGTTCCACCAGATTTTACGGTTTGTTGTTCATAGTCATTAACATAGAACTTAGCATCAGGTGCTCTATTATATAATGCCTTAGCTTCATCAGCAGCATCGTTTGGATCAGTATACTGACTAAATGAATATACTCCATATGGAACATTATACTTCTTCATTAAAGCGACATTGTTATCAAAAGTCTTGTCGTAATAAGCACTACCAAACTGAACTCTTAAAATAACAAATGGTACTTCGTCCTTTAATTTTTTTACTTGATCATCAGTAAATTTACCTTGCCACTCTGATAAATCGTATACATTATTTTGTGCTGCATGGCTTTGCATAGAACCAAATGACATACAGAACATTCCTACCAATGTAACTCCAACAATCATTAATACATATTTAAGTCTTAACATATTCTCATCCTTTAACACTATGATTAAGTACATTGTACAATGTTAATGTTGCAAGAATAATATACACAAATTACAATTTTTCCCAATTTCTTTACAAAATATTAAAAAAAAGGGCATAATTTGTAACAATTTGAGACTTGACAGTATAAAATAAAATAAGGATTCCAGATTTAGGAGTCCTTATTTTGTGTATGAACATATATGATTAAAATTAATCCGATTAAAATTATTATTGATCCAAGTCCCATTCCAAACAGTCCAGTTGATTCAGAAGCATTATGTGAATTTTCAGTTGATAAAATCGCATATTGCGTAACTATAATGGCCATTAAACCATCGATTACATTTAAAGACTTAATAAATGTAATTGCCGGACTATATAATTTTCTCGACTTAGTTAATCCAATAATTGATGAAATGATTTTAATGAAACCAAGTGTGGCAATTGCTAACATTACGTTTTTAGCGTATACCTGTGGATCTATATTGAGATATAAATACAGGCAAATCAATACAAATGAGATTCCTAAAACAATATAAGTTATGGCACCCCTTAATAAATATCTCAAATCTTGTTTTTCAGTATATTTATGTAATCTTTCCTTAGTGTATACGTGTAAGAAAATAACCCTCGTAATAAACATGATTCCATAATAAATACCAAACACTAATACCCATGTTGATGAAATAATTATTGCTAATACGATTTTAATAATGGATATAACAAAACTTTCAATTGTATTTCCAACTGAAAATAATGCATGTCGATCTGCACTCTCTTTTACATACTTAGATAAAAAATTGAATTTACATAGTTTCTTTGCCATCTTTACGCTCCCAGAAGAATTATTAATAGAATAACTAATTCCAAATAATTAGTAAATAAAAAAGCCGTTTTTCAACGACTTTAATCAACAGATAAAATGATTTTACCAATATTTTCTTTATTTCTCATACATGCTAAAGCATCTCTAGATTCACTTAACTTAAAATGATTGCCAACTTTTAAATCAATTTGATTATCATTTAATAGTGGTAATACATCTTTGCTAAATGATGAAATTAAGTCAGCCTTATATTGATTGGAACGTGTTGATAATAATGTTCCCTCTACGCTAACTCGTTTACCAATGATATCCATGATGTTCATGCTTTCAACAACGCTTCCACCTAAGTTACCAACTAGTACTAGTTTTCCTTCAAACGCTAGAGAAGCAATGTTTTGTTGATAATAGCTGGCACCAATGAAATCAATGATTAAATCCACCCCACGATTATCGGTTGCCTTTTGGACTTCTTCAACGAAATCTTGACTAATGTAGTCAATGGCTACATCAGCACCATAATTCAAACAGATTCCGGTTTTCTTACTACTAGAAGTTGTAATTACTTGGGCATTGGTTAACTTTTTAACCAGTTGAATTGCTGCGGTACCAACTCCACTAGCTCCAGCGTGAATTAATACAGATTGATTGTCTTTTAAATTACCAATGGTAAATAGTGTTTGATAAGCGGTTAAATAACTTTCTGGAATCGTGGCAGCTACATCATATTCAATCTTATCAGGAACTAACATAATTCTTTCTTGGTTAACTGCGACATACTCAGCATATCCACCATTATCCAAAAGTGTCATTACACGTTGTCCTTTATGGTAGTCAGTAGATTTGCTTTCGACAATTTCTCCAGCAACTTCTAATCCTGGAATTGTATCGTCAGACTTCACTTTTTGATCCGCCCATAATAAATCAACATGGTTAACACCAACGGCATGAATTTTTATTAATACTTGGCCATCTAATAGTTTTGGTGTTTGCACATCTACCAATGAGTTTTCATTTTTTACGCTCGCTATTGTTACTGCTTTCATCTTGGCACCTACTTTAATGGACCGTCGATAAATTGAGCGATTCCATTACCAAAGCTCCAATCAGTATCAGTATTGGTAGTCAAATTAATCATTAAATCTGATTTTTTCAATCCAATCGTTTGTTCCAGTTTTTCAGCTAAATCATGGTAGAACTTTAATTTTTGTTCTTCGGTACGTGGTCTAGTAGTTAAACTGAAAACAACCACATCATTAGTTCTTTCAATTCCCAAACCAGTATCTAAAATATTCATTTCAAAATCTTCATGTTGGGTCAAAATTTGGTAACGATCACCTTCTGGTGCACCGAAACAAGCTAACATTACTTCGTAAGAAACTTGCATTAATTGTTTTAAGTACTCTTTATCGTGTCCTTTAATTACATCAATTCTCATTAATGGCATTATCTTCACTCCTTTAGACTAATGTGCTAATTATCCACTAGTACAGTTGCAAAATCAAACAAATTGCTTTTACGTTAATTGATAACTTTATATTGTATTTAACACTTAAATAGTGGTAATATTTAAGTGTTAAATAGTTAATATGAAACTGTAAATACGGATAAGTAATTAGTATTACCTTTTAGCGAGTTAAGGACAGTGAAAGCTTAACAGCACTAATATTAATGAATAACACCTATTTGTTTTTATTCTGAATCTTCAGTAGGAATAAACGCGTTCAAAGCGTTATTTGATTTGAGTGGCCTATTAAAGGCACTTTAGGTGGTACCGCGGAACTTCCGTCCTATGTTTAGGATGGGAGTTTTTTTATTTATCTCGTATTTATAATATGGAAAGGCGTGAATTTTTATGCAACAACTTAGTGTTAAAGATTTATACACTAAAGACATTGAAGATAACACTGTCGTTGCTCTTGAAGGTTCAATCAAAACCATTCGCGGTTCAAAAAACATTAGTTTTATTGAATTAAACGATGGTTCTTGCTTCAAGAGTGCTCAAGTAATCGTTAAAAAGAGTAACGAAAACTTCGAAACAATTAGCAAATTACCAATTGCTTCTACTATCATTGTTGAAGGTGCATTTGTTAAAACTCCAGATGCTCCACAACCATTTGAAGTCCATGGTGACAAAGTTGAACTAGTTGGTAAATCAGATTTAGATTACCCTCTACAAAAGAAAAAACAAACTTATGAATTCTTACGTACTATTGCACATTTACGTCCACGTACTAATACTTTCTACTCAGTATTTAGAATTCGTTCACTAGCTTCATTTGCCGTTCATGAATATCTACAACACCAAGATTTTGTTTACGTAAACACTCCAATCATCACAAGTAGTGATACTGAAGGTGCCGGTGAAATGTTCAGAGTTACTACAATGGACATGAACAACCTACCTAAAGATGATCAAGGTAATGTTGATAACTCAAAAGATTTCTTCAAGACTGAAACTAACCTAACAGTTAGTGGTCAACTTCCTGAAGAAGCATTTACAATGGCATTCAAGAACGTATATACTTTCGGTCCTACTTTTAGAGCTGAAAACTCACATACTCCTCGTCATGCTTCAGAATTCTGGATGATTGAACCTGATATGGCATACACTCGTCTTCCAGGTATGATGGATGTTGCTGAAGGTCTTCTAAAATACGTTATCAACTACGTATTAGAACATGCTCAAGACGAACTAGCTTTCTTAGATGAAAACGTTAAACCTGGTTTAATTGAAAAACTAAAGAAAACTGCTAGCGAAGACTTTGCTCGTGTTACTTATACTGATGCCGTTAAGATTCTACAAGATGCAGATACTGAATTTAAAGTACCTGTTGAATGGGGAATTGATTTACAATCTGAACATGAAAGATACTTGTGTGAAGAAGTATACAAACGCCCTACTTTCTTAACTGACTACCCACGTGATATCAAAGCATTCTACATGCGTGATAATGACGATGGTAAGACTGTTGCTGCAGCCGACTGTTTAGTACCAGGTATTGGTGAAATCGTTGGTGGTAGTGAACGTGAAGAAAGATATGATGTCTTAAACGACAAGATTAAAGAATTTAACCTAAATCCAGAAGAATATGACTGGTACCAAGATCTTAGAAAATATGGTGAAATCAAACATTCCGGTTTCGGAATTGGTTTCGAACGTTTAGTTATGTACGTAACTGGAATGGAAAACATCAGAGATGTTATCCCATTCCCACGTGAACCAGGTAGCGCTAAGTTTTAATCAAAAAAGCATTCGTAATGAATGCTTTTTTTACTAAGGAGAATTTAAACATGAAAAAATTGGCCTTATTTTAGGCAGTAATCTCCCTAGTCGTATCTGTCCCGAAATAGGCAATTGGGTACATAACAATTTAGATTCATCAGATTATGAAACTGAAGTACTAGATTTAAGCCAAATCAATCTGCCCTTTTTAGACGAGACAGAAATACCTGCTAAACAACAATATCAAAAAGATCATTCTAAGGAATGGTCGCAAAAAATCAAATCTTTGGATGCCGTTATTTTCCTTTATCCACAATATAACTGGGGATATCCTGCCGTTCTTAAGAATGCTATTGATTATCTAGCCAGTGAATGGCGTGATAAGAAAGTTTCATTTATCTCATATGGTAGTCATGGTGGACTACAAGCTCAAATCGCGCTTGACCTAGTTGCAGTCGGTTTAAAGATGGCTAAACTATCCACCAATCCATTGATTAACATCAATGCTGATATTTTCACCGATGATCATCAACTTATTAGTGGACAACTGGATAGACAAAAATATAAAATCGCATTACTTAAAACAGAACTTGAATCAATTATTTAACAAAAAAGCAAGCTGAATTATTCAGCTTGCTTTTTTATGTTGCCATCAGGGTCAATATCAAAGGTGCCTAAATCTCCATCCAATCCCTTTTGGATGTCAGATTTAGAGATACCTTGAATTGTGAAGATGTTTTTTTCAAAGTCAAAGAAACGAGGAACCATTATTAACTCATCATTTTCTCGATGTAAAAATTCTTTTAACAATTGCTCAGCGTCTACAAATGATTCGACCTTGGCTTCTTTGTTAACTAAATTAGTAGTGGGAAAAAAGTAACCGAATTCGCCTCTACACTTCACTTTAATTAAATTTTTATGTCTTTCCAGTACGGTAATAAGTTGATTCATTAAACATCCCTCTATAATTAATCTAAATTAATTATACATATTCATTAACTGATTTAAAATAAATCAGCCCATCATCTTTCATAAACGTTAAGATTATCTTAAGAATGCCTGTCGAATACACTTAACATGATTTCAGTGAACTATAATGAAATTATCAATACTAAAAGAGGTGAAAATAATGAATAAACTAAATCAATTTGATCCTTTTTCATTCATCGTAGGTATTCTAGGTGTGATTGTTGGAATTATAACGCTAAATCGTCCTGATATTACATTTAGCACTATCGTAATAATTGTGGCTGTCTTTTCAATTATTACTGGTATTTTCAAAATCACCCACTTATCTGATATTTTTGAATCTAAAACTTGGATCATTTTTAATAGTATCATAGATATCCTTATCGGTATTTTAATGCTTTTCAATGCTGCATTCGGAATTTTATACATTGCTATTTTCTTTGCAATCATGTTTATTTTAGATTCTTTAACAGCATTATCACTAGCCAAATACATCAAGGATATTAGCCATGGATGGTATGTTATGGATATAACTTTTGCAGTTGTCGGAATTGTGGTAGGAATTTTACTTCTTGCTTCCCCTGTTGCTTCAGCTATATCAGTCGCACTCCTAGTTGGATTATTCTTCTTAGTGAATGGAATTTTACGAATTGTTCATTCAATCTAACATCAAAAAAGACCTGCCAATTTGGCAGGTCTTTTTTATTATTCAAGATGTCCAATTAAGATTGCTGAGATAACAATCATTAATAGACCAACTACTGTAAATGTAATTTCTTTCTTATTCTTGTGTTCTTTTAGAATAATCAAACCACCGATAGTTGAAACAACCACGTTCATTTGAGTTAATGGGAAAGCATTAGCAACACCATTTAGTTTTAATGATGTTAGGTAAGCTAATGTACCTAATCCACCAAGAATTCCGATGATTCCACTCTTCATAGTTACTTTTGACTTCAAGTAACCAAATGTTTCTGATCCATTTAGAACGAAGGCAACAATCAATGCACCTAACATCATTCCGAATGTTTGTGGTAATAAACCAACTAAACCAGAAGCGTTAGTGATTCTTGGGAATACAGAACATGCTGTGTATCCGAATGAACCAATTACTAACAATGGAATTCCGGCTTTGTAATCCATCTTCTTTCTAACCACTTTTTTATCAACATAGCTGGTACAAGTAGTTCCAAGGATTAGAAGTGCGATACTTAAGAATCCAATTAATTTAGCTAATGGGCTACCCCATTCTCCGAAGAAGATAACACCGCAAAGTGGAATTTCAATTAATTGTAGTCCAGTTGAAATTGGCATTGCTGATGATACGTTCATCTTAGTAAATGAACTGAATTGCATGTATTGAGCAACTGCCCATGCAACCCCTCCTAAGAATGGCCATAGGAATTCGTTGAATGAAATTGCTGGTCTAGTAAATATGTAGATTACAATTCCGACAATTAGTTGTCCGTACCCAGTTCCTAATAGTTGTTCGATTGGTTTACCACCAAACTTGGTAGCAATTAGAGGACCTACACCCCAAAGTAGTGCAGGTAATATTCCGATTAAGATGTCCATCTTAACACTTCCTTTTTACACTTATTATGATTTTATTGTCATTTTTTATCGATTAATAATTGGGGCTATCCCCAACTAACAATGATTATTATACAATCATGTCATTTTATAGTAAAGCGCTTACATTTAATTTCTTCAATAATTAACTAATTCTTAATAATTTATAACAAATAGTAAAAAAGCACGACTAAAAGTCGTACCATTTTTACAAATCATGATGTTTTTTCAAGTAGTATAGCATCCAGTAAATAATTGCGACTGTAATTACCAATGTAAAGAACCATGACCAACTACTATTGGCAAATGGTAATACCCCAACGTTCATACCGTAGAACCCACTAATAATTGGTGGAATTGCTAAAATCAATGACCAAACAGTCAAAACTTTCATGACATCATTCAAGTTGTTATTAATAATGTTACTGTATGTATCTTCAATTTGACTAACAATTTCATCTAGCACATCAAACATGTACTTGCTTTCATCGTATTCAACAGCAACATCATCAATGTGTTGATCCTGGCGATGGTTAAATGAAATTGGAATTTCAAAGTTATCACTAGATTTTTGTAGTTGATTAATCGCCATTATGTTAGCGGCTGTAGCTGTTTTTAAGTATACAAGGTCGTTCTTTAAAATCGCAATTTCATTTAGATGACGATTGTTAACGCGACTTTTATTACGACTATTTTGTAAGTTTTCAACAGATTCGTTAATTTGATCCAACTTGTTCATATATGGCTTATTAATTCTTTGAAGCATATTGAAAATCATATCAAACTTATTACATCTGGTTTCTTGTTTGATGCGGTATCTGGAATCACTCTTAGTAATAATTAAATCATTAGTGAAAGCAATAATAACCGGTGCGGTTTGTACGTTTTCATCTTGTCCAGAAATCAACGCACGCATGATCATAACGGAGTACTTCTTAACCGTATTATATTCAAAACGTGAATGTTCATGAGCATCCAACATGTACCCTTTTAGGATATTAGGTAATTTATATTCGTCGATTGTATCAACAACCTCTTTGGTATTTGCATCAACCATTTCCACCCATTTGGAATCAGTTAATTGATGTATTTTAATCAAATCAATTGCCCCTTTCTTATTAATTAATCGTTTTAGTTTCCTTCTTTATGATATTCATGGCCTTTTCAATTATTATGATATACTTTTTTATGACATCTTTTGAAAGGACATGATTTATTATTAGCAATTATATTAAAGTTGCTCTATTAATGGCATCCAGTTTATTCATGCAATTTTTAGATGCAACCATTGTAACTACCGCACTTCCTTATATCGGAAGAAGCCTAAACGTGCCGACTTCTTCTCTTTCATTAACTGTCAGCATTTACTTTATCACCATGGCAATTTTTATTCCACTAAGTGGATGGATTGCTAAACGCATTGGTAAGAAAAACGCTTGGTTAATCGCGACTTTATTATTTGTATTAAGCTCATTAGGTGACGCTTTAGCTCCTAGTTTTGCTGTCCTTTTAATTAGTCGTTTCGTGCAAGGGTTTGCTGGATCATTAATGACTCCAACCGCCCGCTTAATTATGTTGGAAAGAACTCCTTCAAACCAACTATTACGAATGGCAAACTACCTAGTTTGGCCAGCGCTTATTGCTCCAGCGATTGCACCAATTATTGGTGGATTTTTCGTTAAATATCTAACTTGGCAATGGATTTTCCTAATTAACGTTCCAATTGGTTTATTAGCTATTCTAATCGGAATCAAGTTAGTCGAAAAAGATTTGAAGAAAAGCAAAGATAAATTTGATTTTATCGGTTTTCTAGAAATCGCAATCTCATCTGGATTCATTTTAATAGGTGCAGAAATTGCCACATATGGTCGTAATTTCTGGCCTATTGCCGGTTTATTAGTGTTGCTTGGTTTATTCATGATCCTAGTGGTCGGCTACCATCTTTCACATGTAAAGACTCCATTATTTGATATTAAAGCCCTAAAGGTTAGTTCTTTTAGAATTTATCAAACTGGTGGAACCTTCCTATGGCTATCAGTAGGGGCACTTCCCTACCTACTAACCGTGTATCTACAAACTGTTTTTCACTGGTCAGCTTTGGTAGCCGGATATTACGTGATTTTCGTTTTCATTGGAAACATTGGTATTAAGCCTTTTACGAACGTTATAATTCGCAGCATTAAGTATAAAGCTTCATTATTAATTGCATTATTCACAGTCGCAATTAGTACAGCCGCTTTAGCAATGATTCGCCCAACAACATTCGGTGTCATCATTTCCGGATTAGCGTTTATTTCAGGATGTGGACGTTCCTTAGCTTTGACTTGCTATAACGCGGTCACATTCTCAGAAATCCCAATTGAAGAAAGAAATTCAGCCAATACACTTAGTTCCGTTTTACAAACAATGGCCCAAGGGTTAGGTGTTTCTCTTATAACAGTTGTCGTTTCTGCATTATCAAGTTTCTTCCCAGAAAACCAATCATATGAAATTGGATTTGCCTTTCTAGGAATCTTAATGTTATATCCAATTATTGAAGTGGCTATTCAACCAAAAAACTTTGGTAGTAGCGCTTTATAAAAAGTAAAAAGATGGTATCTATATTGATGCCATCTTTTTTATTTATCCGCGGCCTTTTTTAAACTCTGGATAAAGTTTCATTCCACCATCAACGTAAATTGTTTCACCAGTTACGTATGATGATTCACTAGAAGCTAACCACGCTGCGGCTGCTGCAACTTCTTCTGGTTTCCCAATTCTGTTCATTGGTACTAATTCAGCTGTGTCAGCATAAGCTTTTGGATCAGCAAATTTCTTCGCATTAATTGGTGTGTTAATTGCACCAGGTGCGATGGAATTAACTCTAATGTTATTAGGAGCATATTCTTTAGCAACCGTTTCAGTAAATAACTTACTTCCACCCTTTGATGCTGAATAATCAGCAAAATGAGGCCAAGAAATTGTTTGATGAACAGAAGACATGTTAATAATGTTTCCTGCTTGATTGTGATCTAAGAAGTAATTTAATGCTGCTTTGGTACCTAAGAAAGTACCAGTTAAGTTAACATCAATTACTCGTTGCCAATCTTTTAATTCTAACTTATGTGTAGGAACTTCTTTTTCCATCCCCGCATTATTAATAAATAAGTCTAATCCACCAAATTCTTCTTCGGCAGTCTTAACTAACTTATTTACATCTTCTTCTTTCGAAACATCAGCTTGAACGGCTACTGCATCTCCACCATTTTGCTTAATTTGATCAACGGCTACTTGCGCACCGTTTTGATCAGAATGATAGTTGAAAACTAATTTCATGTGTTCTTGCGCTAAACGTAAAGCAATTGCCTTTCCAATCCCCTTGGAAGCACCAGTAACGACTGCTACTTTGCCATTTAAATCTGTGTACATATCAATCATTCCCTTCGAATTTAAGTGAATAACATAATTATTACACAAAAAATGAGAAAGTTTAGTGAATTTCTATTATATTAAGATAATCTTTATAATTATTAAGATTATTAATAAACCGATATTTAGTCCGGTAAAAATTTTGATAAAGTTAAGTCTTTCATCCCTTGCATAATTAGCAATTTGTTTAAACGCTAATAAATTGGCGAGAGAAGCAACTAACGTCCCTAACCCACCAATCGACACTCCCCAATATATCGCACTAAAATGACCGGAAAATTTAGCAATTAAGACTGCACAAGGAACATTGCTGATAATTTGACTAATTCCGATTGATGTTAAAAATGTGCTTTGCGGTGTTTTAATAAAATGATCAATATATTCAGATACAATTGGCATCTTACTTATCATTCCAACAATTAAAAAGAAGAAAACAAACGTAATTAATAATGAATAATCAATTTTAACAAGCATTTTTGGATTTAATTTAGTGGATTTCCATATCACTAATATTAATGGAATTAAGATATTAATAATATTAAATTGAGACAATAAAACTATCGTAAATAACCCGATCACCCATACTAAATCCATTCTTTTTATGGTGGGGATTGGAATAGATTGTAATCCAATCTCTTTTTTATGATTTAGATTCACTAGAATTATCATGATAACAATCCCAACGAATAAAATCTGCAGTGATTGTGCCATAAAATCGATGAAACCAACCTGAAAATTTTCAACTAAAAAAACATTTTGAGGATTCCCTATCGGCGTAACTGCACTACCCATGTTTGCAGCAATCGTTATCAACGATACTGGATAAGCAATATTTAATTGATACTGTTTGGCAATCAATATGTATAATGGCACCAATGTAATTATTGCGACGTCATTAGTAACTATCATGGAACCAAAAAAAGATAATATTACTAACCATGCATTTATTTGGCGCGAATTGGAAACATGATTTATAATCAAGGCACTAAAATAATTCAATATGTTAGTTTCTTTTACGATTTCAATAATTAACATTAAATTGAATAAGATTAAAATTGTATTCACATCAATATCATGAAAATCTGGTTGCTTGAAAAACATCAATATAATAAAGATTGTTAAAACGATTTTAACGACATTATCTTTAGCTATATTTTTAAATAAAGTAGTTATCATATTGGTAAACGACCCCTTTTCTTAGAATTTTTATACCATTAAATTTAACATTTAATAGAACCTTTTTCATTTTTTTCTTTAAACTAGCTTAAAATAGTGGTAAATTGTACTTTATTAATGTGTGAATTTTTACATAATTATTTTTGGAGGATTTAGTCATGAAAGCTAAATTTGATAAGATTTCCTTTATGGGAATGCTAATCACTTTAGGAATTGTCTATGGTGATATTGGTACATCACCACTATATGTAATGAATTCCATTATTGGTAATGCCGGAAAAATGTCTGACATTAAACCTTTTTATATAATTGGATCCATTTCATTAATCATATGGACTCTTATGGTGATTACCACAATCAAATACGTATTAATTACCATGCGTGCTGATAACAACGGTGAAGGTGGAATTTTCGCCTTATTCGCATTAGTTAGAAAAAAGGCCAAATGGTTAGTATGGCCTGCCTTAATTGGTGGTGCCGCACTATTAGCTGATGGGACTCTAACTCCTGCCGTTTCAGTAACTTCTGCTTTGGAAGGCTTGAAAGGACAACATTTTGGTCCTATCTCATTCAGTAACTCTCAAGAAACTGTTCTAATCATTACATCATTAGTATTATTGGTATTATTCTTAATTCAACGATTTGGAACTGGAATTATTGGGAATTCATTTGGACCAGTTATGTTAATCTGGTTTTCCTTCCTGGCAATTATGGGGATTGTTAATTTATTAAAATACCCTATTATCTTAAGTGCATTTAACCCAATTTACGCGATTGAAATTCTATTTAGTCCCGTTAATAAAGTGGGATTATTCATTTTAGGTAGTGTTTTCCTTGCTACAACCGGTGCTGAGGCACTTTATTCAGATATGGGACACGTTGGTAAGAAAAACATATACGGTACTTGGCCATTCGTTTACTTCTCTTTAGTAATGAATTACTTAGGTCAAGGTGCTTGGGTTATTAACAATGCACATAACCCACAATTTGCTCATCTATCAAGTTTGAACCCATTCTATGAAATGCTTCCAGAATCACTACGTGGATTCGCAATTGTAATTGCTGCTTTAGCTGCTATCATTGCATCTCAAGCGTTGATTACTGGTTCATTTACATTAGTTGATGAAGCTATTGGTTTGAAGTTCTTACCTAGAATGATTGTTAGACATCCAAGCAATGTTAGAAGCCAAATTTACATTTCAACTGTTAACTGGTTCTTATGTATCGTTACTTTCATCGTTGTTTGGGCATTTGGTAGTTCAGAAAGAATGGAATCAGCTTATGGTTTGGCTATCACGGTTACTATGTTGATGACTACTGTTCTATTATTTGAATACCTATCAGGTAAAATGAGACGCCTATGGGCATTTTTAATTGCTGCATTCTTTGCAGTAATTGAATTTACATTCTTCATCGCAAGTATTGTTAAATTTGTTCATGGTGGATTCGTTACCCTAATCATCATGGGTGTAATCTTAATCATCATGATTCTATGGTACTTCGGTAACAAACGTCGTGACCATTATGAACGTGAAAGCGAATATGTTTCTCTTCTTGAATATCGTGATCAATTAACACAATTAAGTGAAGATGAATCAATTCCGCTATACACTTCTAACTTGGTTTACATGACTAAGATTAAGAATGATTATCAAATCAAACGTAGTACAATGTATTCTATTTTAGATAAGGAACCAAAACGTGCTAAAGTTTACTGGTTCGTTACTGTTAATGAAACAAGTAACCCATACGAAAGTAACTACACTGTTGACCTTATCGAAACTAAGAACATTGTAGATGTTCAACTTTACCTTGGATTTAGAAAGCAACAAAGTGTAAGTATTTACCTACATCAAATTGTTAACTACCTAATCAAACAAGGTGTTATTGATCCACAAAAGCAAACATATAGTTCAACTGGAAAACGTGGTAACGTTGGAGACTTTAAGTTCGTAATTATCAATGAACGTCCTTCTGATTTAGCATTAAACTCAGAAATTAACGCCTTTGATAGACAACTTATTTCTGGACGTATCTTCTTACAAAACATTACAGCCTCCCCTATCTCATGGTATGGACTGGAATTTAGTAATGTAATTGAAGAATCTTCCCCACTATTTATTACAATGCAACATGATCAATATTTAGTTCAAAGAAAGATTTATCACTCAATTCATTCCAGACATAATCTATAAAAATAAAAACACTTATCAAAATTGATAAGTGTTTTTTTATTACATCATTTCGTTAATAGCAACTGCCATTCGACGAACTCCTTCATGAATTTGATCATCTTTCATATTTGAGAAGTTCATTCTAAAGGTCCCTGGAATCACTTCATCTGGATAAAAAGGTTCACCTGGAACAAAGGCAACGTTATGCTTTACGCAGTTATAGAATAAATCCATTGTGTTAACGTTTCCTGGTACTTCAACCCAGATGAACATCCCACCTTCTGGATTACTATGTTTAACCCCTTCAGGGAATTGTGCATCAATTTCATTTAACATCATTGTGGCACGCTTTTTGTATTCGTCTGAAATGGATTGAATGTGCTTATCTAAATCATTGTCTTCCATGTATTGAGCGACAATGTATTGAGATAGATTGTCTGAATGTAAATCAGCAGATTGCTTCATAACAACAAAAGCATCAATAAAATATTTATCAGCAACAATCCAGCCTAGTCTTAGACCAGGAGCTAAAATCTTAGAAAATGTATTCATATAAACTACTGTTCCATTATTATCATAATGCTTAATTGGTGGAACAACTTCACCAGAATATCTGATTTCTCCATATGGATCATCTTCTAAGATAATAACGTTATGTTTTTCGGCAATTTCAACCATTTTTTGGCGTCTGTCTGCGGTCATAGTACGACCAGTAGGATTTTGGAAGTTGGGAATTGTATAAATTAATTTAGCTTCTTGATATTCTGTTAGCTTAGCTTCTAACGCATCCATTAACATCCCATCTTCATCCATATCAATGCCAACTACTTTAGCTCCGTAACTTTTAAATACGTCTAAAGCACATAAGTATGTGGGCTTTTCCACTAAGATGACGTCGCCCTCGTTTACCATCATTTTAGCTACTAAATCAATAGATTGTTCAGATCCAGTAGTAATACAAATATTTTCGATGGTAGTATGTACAAACTTGTTAGTTTGCATTCGATGAGCAATTGATTCTCTTAATTTAGCATTTCCAATTGAAGCGGTATATTGTAATGCATCTTTACCGTATTTATTAAAAACTTTATCGGCTGCTTCATGCATCGCTTCTACTGGAAACAATTCTGGTGCCGGCAATCCACCAGCGAATGAAATAATCTCTGGGTCACCTGCGACTTTTAAGATTTCACCAACCACATCATCATCTAGGTTTGGTACTCTTTTCGAGAATTTAAAATTCATAATCAATTCCCTCCTTCTGTATTATTTTTTAACTTATAAATAATTTAAGACTAATATAGACCTAATTAATTCATTTTACAATAATCTATTTTATTAAATTAAGAACAAAATACTTCCGATTAACATCACTAAATGAATCAAAAGCAAAATTTGACGATATAAGGCCCTTTCTTTTTTTCTATGGGTAAATATGTATAATACATAAATAATCGTCATTAAAGCTGCAATAAATGCGGTTAAAAAGAAACCGACTTTCATCATCACTAAATTCCCACTAAGTCCACTCAAAATAAAAATAAATGGAAAAATATAGATTGCGATATTTAATAATAATTCTTTAACAATTGGTTTCATAATATTAAAAACTCCCTAATTTTTTGGTTTCGTAAATCAGCTATAAGCACTTTCAAATCGTTATAATAATAACATATTAAAGCATTTATTTTTTTAATCTTTTTGCCAGATTTATATTGTCATCGACTATCTCATCCTTTATAATATGAGATACATATTCAAGTCATCCCACTAAATGTTGCTTGTTATTTTGCTATTATTTTTTCGCAACAAACGATGTGGACACATATTACAAAAGGACGTCATCAACCTACCGATGACGTCCTTTTTTTATTATCCAATGTGGTTTTCTTTCAAAATCAATTGAAACTCTTTTTCAATATCTTCAGTTCTTTCCCATTCTTCAAAGTGATCCATGCTTTCATCAGGCATTGTATAAGTTTGATTAATATAAGCTTCATACTTAATCACATGTTCAGAGTGTGGAATGTTCAACTGAAGAATACGGACTTCTTTAATAAATCCTCTTTCGGCTGCTAATTCCGCTCTCCCGTTTTGAACCATATTACTAATTTCCATATACTTAGTTCCGTCCAAACGGGTTATTTGTTCAATTAAATCTAAGGTTTCATGACTCTTATATTCTGTTGCCATCTAATTTAATCTCCCTTCGCAAAAAAAATCCGACTACGCGGATTTTTTTATCTAATCACTGATTTAATTTCAGTTTTCTTATGTTTTTTAACTGTCTTCTTCTTAGCATTATCTTTTTCAACACCCTTAGGTAAAACTAGCTTCTTAGTTGGTTTTACAATTGATGATGGTTGATCAATAATGTGATGTAATGGATGACCAGAAACATTCACTAATGAGAAGAATAAAGTAGCAATAGTTACTAACCATGTGAATAGAACTGCAGTCTTTGGCATCTTTTCACTAATAACTGAACCGTAAAAACGTTTCTTCACAGTTGCTGAAACATGCTTATCTTCTGGATGTTCAACACGTTCTTCATCAGTAACTTGTCTTTGATATTCATCAATATCGAAGTCTTTTTGAATTTGTTTTTGTTCAGCTTCAAATTTAGCTTTATCTTTCTTTGAAAGCTTCTTAAACCATTCAATAAATTCACGATACTTAGTAGTTACTTCTTGAGTTTCACCAATCATTTTTAACTTACCATAATTGATCCATGCAACACGGTCACATAAGAATTCAATTTGTTTTAATGAATGAGAAACGAAAATAATAGTCTTACCTTGTGCTTTAAAATCAGCAATCTTATCTACACACTTTTGATAGAAAGTATCATCCCCAACAGACAATGCTTCATCAATAATTAAAATATCAGGATTAATGTGAACCGCAATTGAGAAACCTAAACGTGACTTCATACCACTTGAATAGCTCTTAACTGGTTGATCTACGAAATCACCAATATCAGCGAATGAAACGATATCATCCATTAAGTCATCAATTTGTTCATTAGTTAATCCTTGCATTAATGATTTCAAACGAATGTTTTCACGACCAGTAAGGTTCTTTCTTAAACCTGCACTAATTGCGACGATTGATGTATCCCCTTTAACATCAACCCAACCAGTAGTTTGAGGAATGATTCCTGAAATGATGTTAGAAATGGTAGATTTACCTGAACCATTAACACCAATTAGCCCTAAAGCTTCTCCTGATTTAACTTCAAATGAAACACCCATTAAAGACCAGAAATGAGGAACATCAGTCTTAATTGAGAAAAATGATTTTAGTTTATCGGTTTGTGTCTTAAACAAATCGTATTCTTTGGTTACGTTTTGTACCTTAATCTTGTAATCTTCAGACATTTTTAATACTTCCTAATTAATTTATTTCGATTTAATCATTATAAAACTAACTACTAATTATATCAAATTAATAAAATAGTAGTGCTTTTCCAGAAATCCAGTAACTCTTGTTGTTTAGCACAATTCTGTACCAAGTTGTGTTGTACTTAGTTCTAATTCCCTTGCAGTTAATTTCAACTTTAAAGTCCTTTGGAACCTTTACTTGAGACCAACTGATCTTTTTAACATTCTTATATGAACCTGGAATGTGATTATTTAAATCATACTTTCCATAATGATTTAAGTATCCGTATCCTGAATATTTAAAGTATTGCGCTGGCTTATTTATTTTTTTAACAGCTGTCTTTTTGGCGGCAGTCTTTGTTGTGGTTTTCTTTACGGTTTTTTTATTAGTTGTCTTGCTGGTATCTTTTTTAGTAGTATCTGTATTCTTTTGAGTAGCTGATACATAAGTAACGTCAACTTGATTAATCCAAACATTACCAAGTTGACCAACTGAAATTTGGTACCAAGTATTAGTGGTTCCATTTACAGTTGAAGTGGCAACTTCTTGAATGGAGTATTCCATCCCCTTCATTCCCGTAGTTTTTGAAACTCGTTTTGATAATTGAGGTGTACCAAATACGTTACTGTATAATTGACGGTAGTCACCCTTAATCTTAACTTTGTTGCTATCATTTGAGTAATTAACTAATGGGAAATTAAGCGCTGATGAGTATACCCAATATTTAGTACCGTTCTTGCTAAAACTAATACGGTACCAAGTTGTTGCTGCCCCTTTATAAGTACGAACCGCTAAACAATCGACATAAACTGTAGATCCAGCTGCTGCACTATTTTCCCATGCTGCAGTTGTATTCTTCTTTCTAGTATCTTTGACATGAGTATATAGTTTGTACTTATTAAAGTTAGATGACAATTGAACCGTTTCGTTAGTATTTCCACCAGTATAATTAGCAGTGGCTAACACTTTCGCCGCTGGCTTTTTATTAGCAGTATTATTAGTGGTGTTGTTAGTAGTATTTGTATTTGTTGTAGTACCTGTACCATTACCATCAAGTGACAATAGATTATATTGATTAATTACATTAATCAATTTAGTAGCATAAGCTGGGTCAGTTGCGTAACCATCAGCTTGAATGTTTTTGGCAGCTTGAATTCCATCTGTTGCTTGTGATCTAAATACATTGGCATATCTACTATTTTGAATTAAAAATGTTGCATATCCTTGCAAACTATCCATTAATGTTGGATATGAAGCAAAAGTAGAGTTAGTAACATAGTATCCATTGGAACCATATTCCCCTGTAGTCGTATTGTAACCTTGACCGTTAGTAGATTTAATTCCAAATAAGTTATTTGATTGTTGTGTTAAAGTGCTTTGTCCATATCCACTTTCTAATGCTGCTTGAGCAACCATTAATGATGGATATAAATTATTACTATTGGCAATTTGTTGAGCAATTGGTGAAATCGTTGAAATGAAATTATCATATGTTAGTTGATTTCCCAAGATATTAGTATTATTTAAAATACTACTTGCTTGTGCGACGGAAGTATTATTATTGCTATTGCTGCTGTTGTTACTTGCAGCTTGTGAGCTAACATTGCTTCCGCTATTAATCAATGGAACAACGGAGCTTCCATCCGCATACGCTTTATAAATATGTCCAGTTGATAGAACCAATCCCGCTGTCAGCGCATAAAGTATTGACTTGGTCATTAGTTTCTTTCTCATAATTAATATCTCTCCATTTTTACTCTATTATCGTTTAATTCCACGCTTGTTAGCGTTTAAACGATTATGCTGTTCTTTAAACTTATCAAAAGTTTTATCAGCTTTAGCTTGTTTTTTTGAATTATCTTTTGTTTTCTTAGTATATTTCATAAAAAAACACTCCCAATTAGCAATTATAACATGTTCATAGTTAAATTAATAAACTCCAAACAAAAAAGATGCTGTAAAAGCATCTTTTTTTATTATTGAACTGTAACACTCTTAGCAAGGTTTCTTGGATGATCAACATCAAGACCCTTGTTTAAACTAGTGTAATATGCAAGTAGTTGTGCAGGAATAACACTTAGTAGTGGAGTTAATAGTTCATCTACATCTGGAACCACAATGTCATCGTTTTCTTTTGATAGTGATTCGGTAGCGATAGTAATAGCCTTAGCTCCACGTGCCATTGTTTCTTCTAGGTTACTTCTAGTTAATCCAGCAGTATTTGATTGAGTAATAATTCCAACAACAGGAGTGTCTTCTTCAATCAAAGCAATAGTACCGTGTTTCAATTCTCCAGAAGCGAATCCTTCAGCTAAAATGTATGAAATTTCTTTTAATTTTAGTGATGATTCTAGTGAAACGAAGTAATCGATACCTCTACCAATGTAGAATGCACGGTTAGCGTCAGCAAAATATTTCTTTGAAATTTCGTTAATTGTTTCTTTTTCATCAACAATTGATTGCATACCAGTTGCAACAAAACCTAATTGTTGTTTTAAGTTAAAGTCCTTCGCCTTAGCGATACCTTCAGATTCACCTAAAGCCTTAGCTAAAATAGCTTCAACAGTAATTTGAGCTGTGTAAGCTTTAGTAGAAGCCACTGAAATTTCAGGACCCGCATGTAGTAGCAATGTGTAGTTAGATTCACGTGATAATGTTGAGTTAGCAACGTTAGTAATTGTTAAACTCTTGTAGTTCAAGTGATTTAGGTTAACTAATACTTCACGACTATCTGCAGTTTCTCCACTTTGACTTAAGAAAATGAAGAATGGATTCTTTGATAATAATGGCATGTTGTAAGCAAATTCAGAAGAAACGTGAACTTCAGTAGGAACTTCAGCAAGTTTTTCGAATAATTCCTTACCAACTAGTCCTGCATGGTAACTAGTACCAGCAGCGATAATGTATAGACGATCTGATTGCTTCATTGCATCTAATAAGTCTTCTTGAACTACTGGAGTACCATCTTCGTTTAGGTATTCAGCAGAAAGTTTTCTCATTACATTTGGTTGTTCATCGATTTCCTTTAGCATGTAGTATGGGTAAGTTCCCTTGTCAGTATCACTGGCGTCAATATCTACATGGAATGGTTTTCTGTCATTTACAACATCCCCATTCTTGTCTTCGATAACAACTGAATCAGGTTTAACAGTAACGAAGTCACCATCATCAAGTTCTAAGAAGTCATGAGTAATGTTTAGCATAGCTAGAGAATCAGAACATACAACGTTGCAGTCTTCTCCTAAACCAATCAATAGAGGACTCTTATTCTTTGCTACATAAATAGTGTCTGGTTCTTCACGATCCATTAATTGGAAAGCGTATGAAGCACCCTTAAGTAGTGATAATGCTTTCTTGAATGCATGCTTAGCATCTAGATTTTCTTTAACTGCAAAGTAATCAACTAATTGAACAACTACTTCTGTATCAGTTTGTGATGTGAATTCTACATCACTTAGATATTCTTCCTTTAATTCACGGTAGTTTTCGATAACTCCATTGTGAACAAGATAGAAACGGTTGTCTTGTGAGAAGTGAGGATGTGCATTTTCAACAGTTACTCCACCATGAGTTGCCCATCTAGTATGAGCAATTCCAGCACTTCCATTGATGTCCATGTCACTAACAGCATCTCTTAGGTTGCTAATAGCACCTGTTCTCTTAACAAGATAGTCTTTATTTCCTTCGTCATTCACATAAAGTCCAGCTGAATCGTAACCACGATATTCTAGCTTTTGTAAACCGTTAACTAAAATATCAACAGCTTTTTTGTTTCCTGTTACCCCAACAATTCCACACATATTAATTTTCCTTTCGAATTTAATTAAGTTATTTTATTTTTCATTTTATTATCATTTTTTTGACATATTCTAGAGTACAAGTTTTATGTCCAGTTGTCAATTGATAAATATCAAATTGGTATAGTTTATCAATAACTGTATTTTATACCAATATATCAATATTATAAAGCATTATGCAGTATCTATCTTTAGAAAAAATTAATAATTGGTATGGACAATTTAAATGAGCTAAAAGCATAAAAAAAAGACCTAAATGGTCTTTTTTTGTTAAATCCCGAATTTATCTGAAACGACATCTGCAATACGTTTTGTGTAGCCATCAACTAACTCTTGAGTTGGTGCTTCAGCCATTACTCTAAGTAATGGTTCAGTTCCACTAGGTCTAACTAGCACTCTTCCGTCGCCATTCATTTCTTTTTCAACTTCAGCAATAACATTTAAAACATCTGCGTCTTCTTGTGCAGCGTCTTTATCGCTAACTTTAACGTTAATTAATTGTTGTGGGTACTTAGTTACTTCCGCTGCTAATTCGGATAACTTCTTACCAGTATCTTTCATAACATGAAGCAATTGTAAACTGGTCAATAATCCATCACCAGTAGTATTAAAGTCTAAGAAGACGATGTGACCTGATTGTTCACCACCAAGGTTATAACCAGATTTATTCATTTCTTCAACCACATAGCGATCTCCTACCTTGGTTTGCACGTTGTGCATTCCATTAGCTTCCATCGCTTTGTACATTCCTAAGTTACTCATAACAGTAGTTACTACAGTGTCTTGTTTTAGTCGACCGTGATCTGACATGTATTTTCCACAAATGTACATGATTTTATCACCATCAACTAGTTCACCATTTTCATCTACCGCTAAACAACGGTCACCGTCACCATCAAAAGCTAAACCAATTTCAGCTTCATTTTCAACAACCATCTTTTGTAGTTGTTCTGGGTGAGTAGAACCAACTTGATCATTAATATTTACACCGTTAGGCATTGTTGCCATGGTTTCAAAATCGATTCCCAAATCAGCATATAATCTAGAAACTAAATTACTAGTTGCACCGTTTGCTGAATCAACACAAATCTTCATTCCTGATAAATCATCAGGAACAGTTTGTTCTAAGAAACGAATGTATTTTTGACTACCTTCTGAATAATCATCAACAGTTCCTAATCCATCTGATGATGGTCTTGGTAAATCATCTTCTGATTGTTCTAAAATTTCTTCGATTTCTTCTTCAAGTTCGTCAGATAGCTTATAACCATCTGAACCAAAGAATTTAATTCCATTGTATTCAGCTGGATTATGTGAAGCAGTAATCATTACACCAGCAGATGCGCCTTGAGTTCTTACAAGGTAAGCTACACCTGGAGTAGTAACTACTCCCAATTGTAAAACTTCAATCCCAACAGATAACAATCCTGCGATTAAAGCATTTTCAAGCATTTGACCAGAAATTCTAGTATCTCTAGCAACTAGTACTTGTGGTTGACCTTCTGATTGGCTGTGCTTAGTTAAAATGTATCCCCCAGCTCTACCACATTTGAAAGCAAGTTCTGGGCTTAAATCTTTATTAGCTATTCCTCTTACTCCATCGGTTCCAAAATATTTCATAATTTAATCTCCATTTCATCCTTAGATTTCATCAATCTATTCGGGTTTGACGGTAACCTTAATATTATCAGGATCAAAACCGCTGACCTCATTTAAATTTTTATCCAATGCTACCGTGACTACCTTTTTAGATGTAATTCCAGAGACATCAACATAAGCAGTCACATGCTTAATTGCTTTTAGTTGTTTTTTAGTTCCAAAAACTTTAACCGTATCTGTGTCAGAAGAAAATGAGAAACTTTGTTTTGAAGAACCATTTTCTGCCTTAAATTTAATTGGAACGTTCTTATTGTTTCCACTGCTTATTGGCAAATTAACAGAGGTAGTTGATGGTGTTACTATAACATTAACAATTCTACCTTTTCTATCAAGAGCTTCTAAAACAGCTGAAGAACTGATTGTTTTCTTTGTGTCTTGGGGAATACTCAATTGAGCAACCACATTTTTAATCTTCGCAATTTCGTTTTGCGCACCTGTTATTTTTACTTTATCAGTTCCTAATACAGGCTTACCAGCATAATATCCATCAGCGATGTTTGAAGATGTGTATTGTGCTGTAACAGGGAATTCCACTGTCTTACGTGGTTGAATATTAACATAAATATATGCTGGATTAATGTAATATCTTAATTCATTATTCAATCCATCTTGATATAAACGCACTTTATGGTATCCGACACCTAATTTAGTTAAATCAGCATAAACCTTAAAGTTTTGTGTGTTAACGGTAGTTGTTACTAGTGCTGTGGGACCAGTAATTTTCACATTAACCTTTTCCGGATAACCTGTCACAAAATACTTAGTATTATTAACGTTTAATTGAAGCGGTACCGAAATATGAGCTGTTTTGTTGGAAGTTAACTGAGTTTCTTCAGCATTATTACCACTCGTGCCAGCACCAAATAATTTAGTTTGGTTAACATACGCAAATAATAGAATTGCAAATAATAGTGAAAGTAGTCGTAATGACCATGGGCTATTTAACTTTTTCATTATTTTTGCCCCCTTACACTTTGCTTAATCTTTTCCACCCAATTGTAAATAGTTGTAAAAACTGTCTTATTCATTGGGTCTTGCTTGGTGATTAATTGATCCTTTAAGAACTTAATGTAATCATCGGTATTCATACCACGAAGCAACTCATTATTTTTAGTAATTGAAACTTCACCGGTTTCTTCAGAAATAACGATGGTTAATGCATCAGTAACTTCTGAAATCCCAACGGCAGCGCGATGCCTTGTTCCTAATTCTTTTGGAATCAAATTACTTTGTGATAATGGTAAGTATGCAGCGGCAACTGCTACACGGTTATTACTAATAATAACGGCACCATCATGCAATGGTGTATTTGGAATAAATGTATTTATCAATAGTTCACCAGTAACATCAGCGTCTAGCTTAATTCCTGTTTCGATGTAATCTTCCAATCCAGTATCCATTTGAATGGTCATTAAAGCACCAATTCTTCGTTTAGACATATATTGAATCGCTTTGTCTAGCTCCACAATCATCTTTTCATTTTCAACATTTTGATTTTGTGCATGTTTGATTATTGATCCACGACCCAAGTGTTCTAGACCGCGTCTAATTTCAGGTTGAAAAATAACAATAATTGCAATAACTCCCCAGTTAATAACTTGGTCAGTCAAGTAAGATACTGTCGTAAATCCAAAGACGACACTAATAATCTTAACAATCGCAATTACTAAAACCCCACGGAATAATTGGACCGCTTTAGTGCCCTTCAACAGGATAATAACTTCATAAATTATGAACCATACAACTAAGATATCTAATAGATTACTTAGTGTTAATATATTGCTCCAATTTATTCCCATATCTATTCCTCCAATATAATTCATACTATTTATTATATCACTGATTATGTCATATTTTTAGGTATATAATATTGATTATATTTTTTAAGCAATAATTGTTCAATAATTAAGTTTTAAGCGTTAAAATAAATATATATAATTTTGAGGAGCATAAGTATGTTTAAAAACGTTCGTTGGCAAGTACGCTTAATATTTATTTTATGGATTATTTTTCTTTCGGTGATGGTCAAACCACCATTCACATTCTTAGTATTAAATACAATTTTAGGATATATTCCAATTGAGCTAAGTTTAGAGCTTACTAATAAGTACATTGAAAAATCATGGATCTTTTGGCCAATACTAATCCTTTGGTTAGTATTTTATCCCAACGCTCCATATCTATTAACTGACTTATTTCATTTAACTTTACTTCAACCATACGCTCCTAACGGTTTATTAAGATTATCTACAACCATGTGGATTAACTATGCTTATCTACTAATTAGTGCACTGGGCTGCTCACTAATTGGATTTTATGGACAATTTCAAATTGTTAACCGTAGTTGCGCATTCTTCTCAATTAAATCAAAAGCATTTAAAGTCTTTATTATTCTAATCCTAAACATCGTTGCTTCTATTGGTATCTATGTCGGTCGCTTCCTTCGTTTCCATACCGTTTACCTATTACTTTCTCCACGATTAGTAATTAAACAATTAAGCGAAATGTGGACACCAAAGATGTTAGTCTTCGTAGTTATCTTAACAATTCTTCAATCATTCGTATATTGGATTTTGTACCTAATTATCAAAGACGCCAAAGATGAAGAACATAAATAAAAGAGCATCCATAACTGGATGCTCTTTTATTATTCATCTGAACTTAATTCTTGATTTTCAACATAGTTAACTTCTTGACGTAACTTAGAAGCCAATTCGATACTAATCTTATCGTTAATCAATAATTCGTGAATCGCTTTTCTTTGTGCTTCCAATTCACGTTCTTTCGCAATTCGATAGTATTTATCGTAGTCTAATGATCTGGTTCTAAGTGCCATATCAAAGTTAGTGTATTCGTCAACAATTGCATTAACTACTTCTGAATTACCTAATTGTTTTAACATTTTGACGGTATATTCGTTAACTAAGATTAATGCTTTTTGTATTTTTAATTTTTGTTCTTTGTCAGAACGTTGTCTAAATAGCCATAGTTTAGTAGTTTGAATAGCTGAGATGATTTCTAAACGAATGTTGTATTGGTTAAACGCAACAAGTGTTTTTAATTCACGATGGTTAATTTGATAGTTAACAGCATTCGCTTCTTTTTTAGTTAAGATGCCTTGTGCAACTAACTTTCTAACAGCTTGATGTTCATATCCGACTGCTAGTGCACGAATACTTTTTTCAACTTCATCAGGCTTAATTGATGATAATTGTTTGATCATCAATTCGCATTGGTCAATCAAGATGTTACCAATATGCTTATCGGTATGGTCCATCTTTTTGATCTCATCGATTACGTAATTTAAAACATAAATGCGCGCTTTTTCTTCATTCCAATGGTTATCATTATTATATTCAACCACATGGTCGTTCTTAGCCAAAATTGGTAAGACAACTACGGCTGCTAAAAGACTTAGCACAATCACAATTGATGCGATGAATAGCACTAATTCACGGTCTGGAAAGGCCTCATTCTGAGCTGTAATCAATGGTATTGATAAAATCCCAGCCATTGTAATCGCACCTCTAACACCTGAGAAACCAACGATGTTAGCAGTTCTAACATCCACGGGACCAACTTTTTTGGTCGTAATTAAGTTATGACAAATTTCATATAATAAAATCCAAACAATTCTAATAATTAAAATTATTAACCAAGTCACAACAGCGTATGCAATTGATTGGAAAGTGTTGAACTTAATTTCATTAATAACAGCTTCCATCGCAAATGGTAATTCAATTCCTAGAATTAAGAACACGATTCCATTTAGTAGGTAAACGATTAAGTTCCATGATTGCTCACTAATTAGTTGTAATTCGGCTGATGAAGCCAATGTAGAATCGTTGTACACATGGTAAACAATTCCCGCAGTAACAACTGCAATAACTCCTGAGGAATGGAAATAATCTTCCGCCAATAAGTAAATTACAAATGGTGATAACACTTGTAAAACAACGTTAAATACCACATTAGTTAAACCGTTTTTGTACAACCATTTTCTCACTAACGAAATTACTAACATCGTTACAACCCCAATGATTGCACCAATTATACTAATATAGAAAAAGTCAGTAACTGCGTTTTTAATTGAAAATGCTCCATATACGGTAGCTGCTACCGCATATTTGAAACCAATCAATCCACTAGCGTCATTAATTAGACTTTCACCATTAACCAAATGCAAAATGTTTTTAGGTAATCGCACCTTTTTAGCAATTGATTCAACAGCGATTGGATCTGTTGGTGATAAAATTGCAGCTAATGAAAAGGCAACTGGCAGTGGCATTGATGGAATTAGTTTATAGATTAAAATTCCACCTAAAGTCATTGTGATAAACACCAAAATAATCGCATTTGCGAAGATTGGCCATCTTAATTCCCAAAGTTCTCCCTTCGGAAAGCGTCTTCCGTCATTGAACAATAATGGCGCAATGAATAAAAGTAAAAACCAATCTGTACTTAAATTGATACTAAAGTTACCAATTAATGCTAACCCAATCCCAAAAGCAACTTGAATTAAGCTAACTGGAATTGCCTTAACATAGTGATTGACCGCTGTTGATAGTAGTAGTAATCCCGTTAATATTAGAATAATTTCAATGAGCTGCATTAATAATCCCCCTATTTATCTTGTCCTATAATTCTCACTTCTGTTTCCAAATGAACTTGATGTTGCTTATAGACTGTTTCTTGAACATGTTTAATTACATTCAAGTAGTCTGTTGCAGTAGCATGATCTACATTGACAATGAATCCTGCATGTTTAGTTGATACCTGTGCTCCCCCAGATTGATATCCTTGTAATCCAGCATCGTGAATTAACTTACCAGCGAAATATCCTTCTGGGCGTTTAAATACGCTCCCACATGATGGCAATTCCAATGGTTGTTTGGATGCTCTTAATTCATTTAGCTCATCCATCTTAGCTTGGATTGTGTTTTTATTACCTGGAACTAGTTTAAAACTAGCTTCTAAAACAATGTCATTTTGTTCTTGGATTAAACTGTGTCTATATCCAAAATCTAATTCATCATTGTTAAAAATTTTAATTTCATTTTCTGATGTTAATACCGTAACAGTATCGATAACTTCTGCAGTTTCGCCACCATAAGCACCAGCATTCATGTATACTGCCCCACCAACACTTCCTGGTATCCCCGCAGCAAATTCTAAGCCGCTTAATCCATTTTGTTGGGCAACAATTGTAGTATCAATATAACGAGCTCCCGCTTGGGCAATTACATATTCACCTTTTGAAATAATTTTATTCATATCGGTTAAAATAATTACTAAACCACGAATTCCCCCGTCTTTTATAATTAGGTTACTAGCATTACCTAATACAGTGATGGGTAATTGTTGTTCTTTTGCCATTATTAATAGTGATTGAACTTCTTTAATATCCTTTGGAAATGCAATTAAATCAGCAGGACCACCAGTTTTTGTGAATGTATATTTAGATAGTGATTCGTTTTTTAAGATTTTTATTTTTTCCATATTTGTCATTTCCCTTAATTCATAATTTATCTGATAATATAATTTTACCACGAGAGCCCATACTTATACCATGTTATAATCGTAACAGAAACAACGAAAGGATACTAATAATGAACTTTGTAGCAATCGATTTTGAAACAGCCAATTATCAACGCGATAGTGCTTGTTCCCTTGCTTTAACCGTCGTAAGAGATAATCAGGTTGTAGATGAGTTTTATACACTAATTAATCCCGAAGTAGAATTTAACTACCGAAACACTCAAATCCATGGCATTAGCGAAGAAGACGTCATTGATGCACCTACTTTTCCAGAAGTATGGAAAGTCATTAAACAGTTCTTCACGAAAGATCAACTGGTCGTTGCTCACAATAATGCCTTTGATAATTCGGTCCTTTCTAAAAGTCTACTAAGATATGATTTAACTGTACCAATTTATCAAACTTTAGATACAGTCAAAACTTGTAAGTACTTCTTCCCAGAATGTACTAACCATAAACTAAATACTGTTTGTGATTATCTAGGCATCACACTAAACCATCACCACAATGCATTAGATGATAGTTTAGCTTGTGCTAACATCTTAATTTATCAACAAGAACATTTTGACGATGAACAAATTAAGAACTATATCAGACTAAAAAAATAAGTATCCAATCGGATACTTATTTTTTTATGGTGTATTTAAATTCAAAAGTAGAATTAAATCCACCGCGAGCATTTAAAACTCTCTTCTTTGTAATTTCAAATCCAGAATGTTGATAAAGATTAATGGCATGTTGATTTGTTTTTTTAACAACTAAAGATAGTGTGGATAAATTACTATCATAGGTTGCCCAATCAATCATAAAATCCATCAACTGCGTTCCAATTCCCTTATGACTGTATTTATTTAAGACCGCGATACCGATTTCTCCGATTCCGGAATCATTGATTTCTTGAACTTGAATCATCCCGACAACTTCTCCATCCAGTTCAGCTAAACCAATTAAAAAACTTCTAGTCTGGTTGACTAACATGATCTCTCTTTCCTGTTCTTTAAGTGGCATCGTTCCTAAACTCGGATCGATTGTAAAAGCGTCTGATTCTTTCTTCAATTGAACCAATAAATTAATAAATTTTTTCGCATCCTCAGGCATTGCCCTTCTAATGACTAAATTAGTCATATTAATTTCCTTGTGGACAAACTTTATCCACAATTTTTTCAAAACGGCTACCATTAGGTTCAAACTGAATCGTTCTAAAATCAGTGCCTTTTTCATCATCTCTTCTAAAAATGATTTTTAAGTAATTGCTTGGTAATTGATCAGAAATAAATTCAGACCATTCAATCACGTTTACACCATCACCGTTAAAATATTCTTCTAAACCTAATTCATCCCCACTACCATCATCTAAACGATAAATATCCATATGATATAGCGGTAGACGACCACCTTGATATTCACGAATAATCGTAAAAGTTGGGCTTTTAATGTTTCTTTTGATACCTAATCCCTTTGCGAGACCCTTGGTGAATGTAGTTTTACCTGCACCTAAGTCTCCATCCAATAAGATTACATCTTTGGGTTCTAAAAATTCAGCAATCTTTTCACCATAAGATTGAGTTTCTTCTGGTGATTCAACATTAATTGTAATCAAAGAAACCACCTCCAATTATAGAGATTGAATTGCGTTAATAATTGCGACGTTGTATACATCTTCAGCAACACAACCACGTGATAAGTCAGAAACTGGTTTAGCTAAACCTTGTAGTAATGGACCAAATGCTTCGAATCCACCTAAACGTTGAGCAATCTTGTATCCAATATTTCCAGATTGTAATTCGGGGAAGACAAATACGTTAGCTTGACCCGCAACATTTGAACCTGGTGCCTTTTTGTTGGCAACTTCGGGAACTAATGCAGCATCAAATTGAAGTTCCCCATCTGATGGAACATCCAATTCAGTCTTAGCCATTTCAGCCGCTTCTTGTACTTTAGATACCATTTCACCTTTAGCTGATCCCTTAGTTGAGAAACTTAAGAATGCCACCTTTGGATCAATGTTAAATTGTTTAGCAGTAATTACACTTTGCTTAGCGACTTCTAGCATACCTTGAGCATCTAATTCAATGTTAATTGCACAGTCAGCAAAAATGTATCTAGTATCACCCTTTTGCATTAAGAATGAACCTGAAATACGGCGCATGCCTTCTTGAGTCTTAATAATTTGTAGTGCTGGTCTAACAGTGTCTCCAGTAGCGTGAGCTGCACCTGAAACCATTCCATCAGCTTTATCCATGTAAACTAACATAGTACCGAAGTAGTTAGGATCCTTTAACCATCCAGCTAAATCTTCACGAGTATTTTTACCGTTACGGCGTTCTTCTAGCGCATCCAACATTTCTTCGAAATCAGCTTGTGGATAATTTTCAATGTCGATAATTTCGATTTTTGAAATATCAAAGTTATCCGCATTATCTTTAATTGCTTGTGGATTACCTAATAAAACTGGTTTGATAATTCCTTCATTCGCTAAACGACTTGCTGCTTCGATAATTCTAATATCTTCACCTTCTGGAAAAACAATTCGTTTGTCCAATCCACTAATTTTTGCTTTTAATTCATCTAATAAACTCATCTTACTTCCTCCTATTGGTTGTTAACATGTTCTGGCAATTGCCAATCGATTGGTTGTTCTCCCATAGCTTTTAGCGCTTCATTAGTCTTGGAAAATGGCTTCGAACCAAAAAATCCACGATGCGCTGATAAAGGACTTGGGTGAGCAGATTCAATTACAATATTGGTTTCTGTATCAATCAACTTAATCTTGTCTCGGGCAGCTCTTCCCCACAATATAAACACCACCGGTTCAGGCCTTTCAGATAACTTAGCAATTGCTGTATCTGTTAATTGTTCCCAACCTTTGGATTTATGTGAGTATGCGACACCATCCCTTACAGTTAAAACAGAGTTCAACAATAATACACCTTGTTTCGCCCACTTTTCTAAATAACCATGATTAACTGGTGTTACCCCTAAATCTGATTGTAATTCTTTATAAATGTTTCTTAGTGAAGGCGGAATCTTCACCCATGGCAAGACTGAAAAACTTAATCCATGTGCTTGATGGGGTTCATGATACGGATCTTGACCTAATATCACTACTTTCACCTTCGAAAAAGGTGTCCATTCAAATGCTTCAAAAATTTGCGTCGCATTAGGATGAATTGTTTCGTGTTCATATTCATTTAATAGAAATTTACGTAAGTCTTGATAATATTCTTTTTCAAATTCTGGTTGTAATACTTCCCACCAGTCATTATGAATAAACGGTTTCACGATAACCACCTCAATATTAATTTTATCATATTTAGGCTAATTTAACATTGCAAAAAAAGCGTCTCTGCAATAGCAGGACGCTTTTAGTAATGTTTTAAAACACGAGAAATTTCACGTTCTTGATCACGTTTCTTCATTGTCTCACGCTTATCGTATTCATGTTTACCTTCAGCCACACCAATTAAAACCTTAGCAAAACCCTTTTTTAGGTACATCTTAAGAGGAACAATTGTTACACCCTTTTTATCTGTTTCTTTCGCTAATCTTTTAATTTCTTGTTTGTGAAGTAACAACTTTCGATTTCTTAGTGGATCATGGTTAAATTGATTACCTTGTTCGTATTCACTAATATGAATATTCATCAAGGTAGCTTGACCATCCCTAATTTGAGCAAAGCCATCTTTTAAATTAACTCGGCGTGCTCGGACAGACTTGATTTCAGTCCCAGTTAAAGCAATTCCAGCTTCATAAGTTTGGGTAATTCGATAATCATGTCGTGCCTTTCGGTTTTGAGCCATTAAGTTATCATCTTTATTAGTTGATTTCTTTTTAACCATTATCAATCACCTCTCAAGCAATTAATGTCTTGAATTAGAGTTGTTTTTGTTATTTCTACCGTTGCGGTTGTTGTTTCTTGAACGGTTATGATTGAACTTACCATTCTTGTTGTCATTGCGACGATTATTGTTACGACGACCACCACCATTACGGTTGTTTCTACCATGAGCACCATTTGAACTACTTGGTGCCTTGATGTTAGACATTGGTGTTTCTTCCGGATTAACAATATCAAAATCAACTGCACTTTGATCAACATCAACATTTACAACTTTAACTTTGATTGGTTGTCCAATCTTGTAAGTTCTATGAGTGTTTCTACCTACAAGGGCTAGGTATTGTTCAATGTATTCATAGTAGTCATCTTTCATTCTACTAATATGAACTAAACCTTCAACTGTATTTGGAAGTTCGATAAACATACCAAACTTCAATACTGAACTAACTGTTGCTTCGAATTCTTCACCGATGTGATCAGCCATAAATTCAGCTTTCTTCATTGCGTCAGTATCACGTTCAGCATCGATTGATCGACGTTCTGCCTTTGAAGAATGGTCTGAAATTTCTTCAAGTAATCCAGCATATTTAGCTTTAGATTCCTTGTTAATACCGTTTTCATCGTAATGGTGAATTAAACGGTGAACAGTAGTATCTGGATATCTACGAATTGGAGAAGTGAAATGAGTGTAGAACTCAGCTCCCAAACCAAAGTGACCAAGTGGTTGATCAGTATATCTAGCTTGTTTTAAACTTCTAAGCATCATAACTGATACCGCAGGTTCTTCTGGTTTACCAGCAACCTTACGAAGAACGTTTTGTAATACCTTAGGTTTTAAGTGATCTGGATCACCCTTAACTTCTACCCCAAAAGCAGTTAAGAATTCGAAGAATGTCTTAACTCTTTCTCCATCTGGAGTTTCATGCACACGATAAATAAATGGTGCATGTGCTTTACAATAGTGTTCAGCAACAGTTTCGTTAGCTGCCAACATGAATGATTCAATCATTCTTTCGGCAGTACCACGAACTCTTAGCTTAATGTCAATTGGGTGACCATTTTCGTCAACAATGATTTCTGCTTCATTATCATCGAAATCAATTGCACCACGACGGCGACGTTGTTTGTACAAGATTTTGTGTAATTCGCCCATTTCTTCAAACATAGGAACTAAGTCTTTGTAACGATCCATAGTGCTTTCATCATGAGCTTCTAAAATATCGTTTACGGCCTTGTAAGTCATACGAGCTTTAGACTTCATAACACTTGGGTGAATGCTGTGGTTAACAACTTGACCAGCAGGGTTAATTTCCATGTCACAACTCATACATAAACGAAGTTGACCTTCATTCAATGAACAAATTCCGTTTGATAATCTTCTTGGTAACATTGGAATAACTCTATCTGTTAGGTAAACAGAAGTTCCACGTTTGTATGCTTCTTCATCTAAAAGACTACCAGGTTTTACATAGTGAGAAACATCGGCAATGTGAACACCTAGATGATAGTTTCCATTTGGTAATTTCCATACAGTAACCGCATCATCTAAATCCTTTGATGATTCTCCATCAATAGTAACCAATGTTTGATCAGTAATGTCTTCTCTTCCTTCTTTTTCTTCTTCAGAAATTTCTTCAGGAATTGCATCGGCTTCTTGTAAAACATCTTCTGGGAATTGTGCAGGAATTTCATGTGCGTACACGATTTGTAAAATATCAATTCCTGGGTCATCAACACTACCAATTACTTCTTTGGCAATTCCGACCATGTAGTCAGGATGATCTGGACTTGGGTATTCTGTAATTTCAGCAGTAATTACTTCCCCAGCTGTTGGCTTTAATCCAACTCCAGTAATGTAGAACTTGTAGTTCATTAATTTCTTTTCTTTAAGCTTAATTTGACCGTAGTATCCATTGTCATCATCAGACTTGAAGAATTCACCAACAACTTGTTCGTAATGTCTTTCAACGATGTTAACAACTTTTCCTTCAGGGCCCTTGCCTGCGTTTTGTTCAGCCTTTTTAACGATTTCAATTTCAACGGTATCACCATTCATGGCTTGAAGGGTATTGTCAGGTGCAATAAATGCATCTTCCAAGTTTTCGTCATAGTTAACGAATCCAAATCCCTTAGGATTAGCATGGAATGTCCCTTCGATTTTTTCTCCTTGCGCGTTTAACTTGAAATTGCCGCTTTCAGTGACAACAACAGTTTTTTCGCGTTCTAATACTGCAAGAGATTGTACGATTAATTTAAATGCGTTTGCTCCGTGATATCCTAATTCATCTGCGAGTTGTTCTACAGAGAATTCTTTTCCGGAAAACTTCTTTAACACATCATGAATTTCTTGTTTTAAACTATTATCTTCCAAAATTGACTCCTTAAATCTATATTTTTGACCTTAATCAAATTCGTTATTTATTAATTTATATTTTAACATTTTTATAACTACAATAAGCATATGATTGTTTATTTTTTGCATAAAAAAAGCTCCTGTAACATATTCGTACAGGAGTTAATTAACTAGTGTGAAGAGAACCAAACTAGTCCAAGTGCAGCTGCAAAGAAAATAATTAATAGCACAACTGTTACTTTTTGCATAAATGCTTCAAAACCACGTGGCTTAGCGTTAGCGAATAAATCATCTGCACCACCGGTTAAAGAAGACATTGCGTCATTATTAGTCTTTGCTGGTTGCATTAAGACAGCAATAATAATTAATACACTGTCAATCCAAATTATATCCATTAAGAAATTATACAATTCGTTGCCTCCTACCTAAATGTAAATAGGTTTCATCTTTAACTTTATCTTTACAGCCTAGTTTATCATAGAAATGATAAACATGCCAATTAAACCAGATTTTTTAATCGTCCAGCGTTAATTTTTCCACATGAGAATAAACATATCCACGATTATCATAGTTTGTTGATAACTCGATGTTATCCCCAGCCTTTAAGATAGTATCCCCATCCGGAACAATATACTGTTCATTTCGTTTAATTGATCTAATGATACAACCATCAGGCCAATTGATATCCTTTACTGCCGCTTGATCCATTACAGACCCTACTTGAATAGAGAAATATAGGTTTGTTAGTTTTCCACTTGTTAATAACTTTTGCGGACTTAACATTTTTTGTAGCATTTCATTATAAATTGGACTTCCACCCAATAAATCAGTTACTTCATAAGCAACTAAGGTCACAAAAGCTAATGACATCAAGTTTTGTAGTGATCCAACCATTTCAGTAATTAACAAAATAGCTGTAAATGGTGCTTTCCCTACACAAGCAAAGAATCCACTCATTGATATGATAATGAAGTTAACAAAATAAATCTGTGGTAAGACTCCGTATGATATCAATATTTGGGCATAAATCGCCCCTATTAGTGCTCCTAATGATAACATTG
>NZ_BAABVU010000004.1:0-222 GCF_040369555.1 Apilactobacillus pseudapinorum | reverse complement strand
GCGCGGCGACTTCCTACCCTCGCAGAGGGCGATCCCTCAACTACTCTTGGCGTTTAGAAGCTTAACTTCTGTGTTCGGCATGGGAACAGGTGTATCCTTCTAGCTATCGCCACCACACTATTTATCTGAAAGAACTTCGTTCTCTCAAAACTAGATATTATTTATTTCTTCCGATTACTACCTTACTTGGTTAAGTCCTCGACCAATTAGTACTAGTCCGCT
>NZ_BAABVU010000003.1:0-271 GCF_040369555.1 Apilactobacillus pseudapinorum | reverse complement strand
AGCTAAGAATCATATGAAGGTAAATCCCTCAAAACTGAATAAGATTGATGAACCTAGTGTAAGTTTCCGTAATTTCCTTAGAAAGGAGGTGATCCAGCCGCAGGTTCTCCTACGGCTACCTTGTTACGACTTCACCCTAATCATCTGTCCCACCTTAGACGACTAGCTCCTAAAAGGTTACCCCATCGTCTTTGGGTGTTACAAACTCTCATGGTGTGACGGGCGGTGTGTACAAGGCCCGGGAACGTATTCACCGTGGCATGCTGATCCA
>NZ_BAABVU010000002.1:0-378 GCF_040369555.1 Apilactobacillus pseudapinorum | reverse complement strand
GTAGCACGTGTGTAGCCCAGCTCATAAGGGGCATGATGATTTGACGTCATCCCCACCTTCCTCCGGTTTATCACCGGCAGTCTCACTAGAGTGCCCAACTAAATGCTGGCAACTAATAATAAGGGTTGCGCTCGTTGCGGGACTTAACCCAACATCTCACGACACGAGCTGACGACAACCATGCACCACCTGTCATTCTGTCCCCGAAGGGAACGCCTAATCTCTTAGGTTGGCAGAAGATGTCAAGAGCTGGTAAGGTTCTTCGCGTAGCATCGAATTAAACCACATGCTCCACCACTTGTGCGGGCCCCCGTCAATTCCTTTGAGTTTCAACCTTGCGGTCGTACTCCCCAGGCGGAATACTTAATGCGTTAGCTG
>NZ_BAABVU010000001.1:0-415 GCF_040369555.1 Apilactobacillus pseudapinorum | reverse complement strand
CATGAACAGTTACTCTCATGCTTGTTCTTCTTTAACAACAGAGTTTTACGAGCCGAAACCCTTCATCACTCACGCGGCGTTGCTCCATCAGACTTTCGTCCATTGTGGAAGATTCCCTACTGCTGCCTCCCGTAGGAGTCTGGGCCGTGTCTCAGTCCCAATGTGGCCGATTACCCTCTCAGGTCGGCTACGTATCATCGTCTTGGTGGGCTTTTATCTCACCAACTAACTAATACGGCGCGGGTCCATCCCGAAGTGATAGCAGAGCCATCTTTCAAGTCGGAACCATGCGGTTCTGACTAATTATGCGGTATTAGCATTTGTTTCCAAATGTTATCCCCCGCTTCGGGGCAGGTTACCCACGTGTTACTCACCAGTTCGCCACTCGCTCCGAATCCAAAAATCATTTATGCAA